>NZ_JAKUXJ010000003.1:0-162648 GCF_026782895.1 Streptococcus mitis | reverse complement strand
CCCCTGTGAGATATGGAAGTCGCTTAGCTCTAGGGAGTTTAGCTCAGCTGGGAGAGCATCTGCCTTACAAGCAGAGGGTCAGCGGTTCGATCCCGTTAACTCCCAAAGGTCCCGTAGTGTAGCGGTTATCACGTCGCCCTGTCACGGCGAAGATCGCGGGTTCGATTCCCGTCGGGACCGTTAGAATAACGTAAGTTATTTTAGACTCGTTAGCTCAGTTGGTAGAGCAATTGACTTTTAATCAATGGGTCACTGGTTCGAGCCCAGTACGGGTCATATATGCGGGTTTGGCGGAATTGGCAGACGCACCAGATTTAGGATCTGGCGCTTAACGGCGTGGGGGTTCAAGTCCCTTAACCCGCATTAAGATATAATAAATGAGCCGGCTTAGCTCAGTTGGTAGAGCATCTGATTTGTAATCAGAGGGTCGCGTGTTCAAGTCATGTAGCCGGCATTTTTAGATAGAAGAAAACAGTGCGAACGTAGTTCAGTGGTAGAACACCACCTTGCCAAGGTGGGGGTCGCGGGTTCGAATCCCGTCGTTCGCTTAGAGAGGCCGGGGTGGCGGAACTGGCAGACGCACAGGACTTAAAATCCTGCGATTGGTAACGATCGTACCGGTTCGATTCCGGTCCTCGGCATAAACTAATGAGCACCCTTAGCTCAACTGGATAGAGTACCTGACTACGAATCAGGCGGTTAGAGGTTCGACTCCTCTAGGGTGCATTTTTCTATTTAACTCGGGAAGTAGCTCAGCTTGGTAGAGTACTTGGTTTGGGACCAAGGTGTCGCAGGTTCGAATCCTGTCTTCCCGATTCATTACAGAGATACGTAAGCGTATCTTTTTTATTTAACTAGATATTATATACATTAAGAGAGAAAGCGTTCGCTTCTCTCTTTTTTTTAATTTCAGTAATTCATTTTGATCGCGTATACTTTTTTATTTCCTGATTTGTTCAATGAATACTGTAGTTTAGGTACATAAATTAAAATTTAACAGATTGTATAATTCTCACAAACTTTTAAGAAAGTAATTGAAGAGTTTTTTGCTTTGACTATAATATATATGTTTTTGCGATAAAAATTCCGCTCTTTTGATTTTAAATAAGTATTACTTTTCAATATAGTGTGAATTGGGGTTGATATCTCTTTTGAGGAAACTACCTTAGAGTTTTTCTACTTGTGTTTTATTGTATAGTGTATCTTGCTTGTTTTGAACAGAATTTTTATGACATTTGTCATATTTCCTAGTGACAGAAGCTTCTAGCTCCGCTGACTTCAAAAGACTATAATTGAAGTATGAAATGGAGGAAGAAGAGATGAAGAATAAAATGATTGTCGCAATGAGTTTAGTAGCAGCAGGAGTCATGACTTATCTCATGTTCTCAGGATTGGATGAAGATTTCTATCATTTTCCTTGGGAGCTATTTGCAGGATTTGGAATGATGTCCTGGCTTATCCGAGAAGGTTTGAAATTAGTTTCAGATGTGAAAAAGGAGTTTGAAAAATGAAAAAAGCGTTTCTCTATCTTTTTATTGGACTATCACTAGTGGTGTGGTTGGTAGAAATGTTTACAGGTTGGTTTGATCAAGCCTTCCTTCACCAATTCATCCGTGGTGCCTGGGGACTAGGATTTATGATTTTTATCGCCTTTCCTATGGGAAAGGAGTGGCTGAAAGGAGAATATCATGAACATGATTAAGGTTCAAGGCTTACATAAAAATATCAAGGGCAAGGCTATTTTGAAGGATATTTCCTTTGAGGTAGCTGAAGGTGAATGCGTCGCCTTGATTGGACCAAATGGAGCTGGTAAGACGACACTCTTGGACTGTTTGCTTGGAGATAAACTGGTCACCAGTGGGCAAGTATCTATCCAAGATTTGCCGGTAACGAGCTCTAAGTTAGACTATACAAGATCCTACCTCCCACAAGAGAATGTAATTGTTCAGAAACTAAAGGTAAAAGAGTTGATTGCTTTCTTTCAAAAAATTTATCCAAATCACTTGAGTAACCAGGAAATCGATCAACTATTACAGTTTGATAAGCAACAAAAAGAGCAATTCGCAGAAAAATTATCAGGTGGACAAAAGCGTCTTTTCTCTTTTGTCTTGACCTTAATTGGGCGACCAAAGCTTGTTTTTTTAGATGAGCCAACTGCGGCCATGGATACCTCTACCCGTCAACGTTTTTGGGAAATTGTTTGGGACCTAAAAGCGCAAGGAGTCACCATTCTCTATTCGTCTCATTATATTGAAGAGGTAGAGCATACGGCTGATCGAATCTTGGTGCTCCACAAGGGTGAATTGATTCGTGATACGACGCCTCTTGCTATGCGCAGTGAGGAGATTGAAAAGCACTTTATCCTTCCTCTAGCTTACAAGGAAGTCATTGAGCAGTCTAACTTGGTTGAAAACTGGTCACAAAAACAAGATGCTCTGCAAGTTGTCACACGAGAGGCAAATGCTTTCTGGGAACTGTTAGTTCAAGCAGGATGTAGGATTCAAGAAATTGAAGTCAATAATCGTAGCTTGTTGGATACAATCTTTGAAGAAACACAAAAGGGAGATGACTAAGATGAAACGATGGATCGCACTAAACAAGATAGAATTTCTATTGACCAAACGACAATTAGTCTATTATCTATTATCCGTAGGGATGCCGACAGCATTCTATTTATTCTTTTCAGGTATGTACCAGGACACACTAGGTGGACCGGCTAATTTTATGCGCGACTACCTCATCTCCATGACGGCTTTTTCCATGATGTCGATAGCTATGTTTTCATTCCCAGCTGTTTTACATACCGATAAAATCAACAACTGGCAGAAAACATTGCGCCATACCCCTGTAAATATGGTAGAATATTATCTATCAAAGATAACAAGTATGATGGTTGATTATTTGGTCTCAATCCTGGTTGTTTTCTCAGTTGGGCACTTGGTCAGAGGTGTGGATATGTCTCTTGGAAATTGGATTGGGGCGGCTCTCTTGCTGATTTTGGGAAGTATTGCATTTGTAGCACTTGGCTTGACCTTGACTCTCTTACCAACTAGTCAGCTGATGTCTGTCGTGGGCAATCTTCTCTATCTAAGCTTGGCTGTTTTAGGTGGACTCTGGATGCCCATCTCTTTATTTCCAGACTGGATGCAAGCAATCGGGAAGTGCCTACCAACTTATCAGTTGATGGAGTTGCTCAAGACCTTCTTAAACGAGGGTGGCATCAATTTATCAGCCACAGTTTATCTACTTGTTTTTTCAGCAGTTTTGTTTGGTTTGACCATTTACCTTCAAGGTCATAAGGAGAATGCTTAATGCTTGAAAGACTGAAAAGCATAGACTATATGTATTGGGCCAGTTTGATTTTTATGGTTTTTCCCATCGTTCCTGTAGTGACTGGGGAGCTTCCTAGCTGGCATTTGTTGATTGACATTCTGTTTGTCTTGGCTTACTTAGGTGTTTTAACCACCAAGAGTCAGCGTTTATCCTGGCTCTGTTGGGTGATTATGCTAGCCTATGTAGCTGGGAATACTGCCTTTGTTGGTGTAAATTATATCTGGTTCTTCTTTTTCCTTGCCAATCTCTTAATTTATCATTTCGGCGTACGTAGTTTTAATTCTTTACATGTCCGGACTTTTCTCCTTGCTCAATTCCTTGTTGTGGGGCAACTTTTGATTTTTCAGGAAGTTGAAGTTGAGTTTCTAGTCTATCTGCTTGGAATTATCACTTTTATCGATTTAATGACTTTTGGCTTGGTTCGGATTCGTATTGTGGAGGATTTGAAAGAAGCTCAGGTTAAGCAAAATGCGCAGATAAATCTATTGCTTGCTGAAAATGAACGCAGTCGTATCGGTCAGGATTTGCATGATAGCTTGGGACATACCTTTGCTATGTTGAGTGTCAAGACAGATTTAGCCTTGCAGTTATTTCAGATGGAGGCTTATCCACAGGTGGAAAAGGAATTAAAAGACATTCACCAGATCAGTAAGGATTCCATGAATGAAGTGCGAACCATTGTGGAAAATCTTAAGTCTAGAACTTTGACATCCGAACTAGAGACTGTGAAAAAGATGTTAGAAATTGCTGGAATTGAGGTGGAAATAGCTAATCAACTAGACACAGCTAGCTTAACTCAGGAATTGGAGTCAACGGCTTCTATGATTTTGCTTGAATTAGTGACCAATATCATCAAACATGCTAAAGCGTCTAAAGTCTACTTAAAATTAGAACGGACAGAGAAAGAACTCATTCTAACAGTGAGAGATGATGGCTGTGGCTTTGCTTCTATAAAGGGGGATGACCTCCATACAGTTCGAGATCGTGTTCTTCCATTTTCGGGAGAAGTAAAGGTAATTAGCTGGAAAGAACCGACAGAAGTTCAGGTTCGACTACCTTATAAGGAGAGAAATTAAGATGAAACTACTTGTTGCAGAAGATCAAAGTATGCTACGAGATGCTATGTGTCAATTGCTCACGCTTCAACCGGATGTAGAGTCTGTCTTTCAAGCCAAGAATGGGCAAGAAGCAATCCAACTATTAGAAAGGGAGTCTGTAGATATCGCCATCCTTGACGTAGAAATGCCTGTTAAGACAGGTCTTGAAGTCTTGGAGTGGATACGAGCAGAAAATCTAGAAACAAAGGTGGTTGTGGTGACGACCTTCAAGCGTCCTGGGTATTTTGAACGTGCGGTCAAGGCTGGAGTAGATGCTTATGTATTAAAAGAAAGAAACATTGCAGACCTCATGCAAACCTTGCACACTGTCCTCGAAGGGCGCAAGGAGTATTCTCCTGAATTGATGGAAGTGGTGATGACGCATCCCAATCCGTTGACAGAACAAGAAATCGCAGTTTTAAAGGGAATCGCTCAGGGTTTCTCTAACCAAGAAATTGCAGATCAACTTTATTTATCAAACGGAACAGTCCGAAACTATGTCACCAATATTCTTTCGAAACTAGATGCTGGTAATCGAACAGAGGCAGCTAATATCGCGAAAGAATCTGGTTGGTTGTGATGATATAATATTTTTTGAACATTATGTGCTAAAATTGATGGGATTGAATGGAACAATACTAACTTTAGGAGGGTGGGATTCCTCCTTTTTCTTTTTTTGGGGAGCACTAAAAAAGAGCTAAAATTAACAATAAAAAAGAAAAATATCTTGACAACCAAGGGAAAATTTTGTTACAATAATAGACGGTACTTTTTACTTTTGGTCTCTCAAGAGTGTACAGGGACGTGCTGACAAATGTTGCAAAAGTACACACAGATGATAGCTGTCACCAAGTGTATCGTCACCAAAAATAAAAAAACACAGGAGAATGTAGATGCCTACAATTAACCAATTGGTTCGCAAACCGCGTAAATCAAAAGTAGAAAAATCTAAATCACCAGCTTTGAACGTTGGTTACAACAGTCATAAAAAAGTTCAAACAAATGTTTCTTCACCACAAAAACGTGGTGTTGCAACTCGTGTTGGAACAATGACACCTAAAAAACCTAACTCAGCCCTTCGTAAATTCGCTCGTGTACGTTTGAGCAACCTTATCGAAGTTACTGCCTACATCCCAGGTATCGGACACAACTTGCAAGAGCACAGCGTGGTGCTTCTTCGTGGTGGACGTGTAAAAGACCTTCCAGGGGTACGTTACCATATCGTCCGTGGTGCACTTGATACTGCAGGTGTTAACGATCGTAAACAAGGCCGTTCTAAATACGGTACTAAACGTCCAAAAGCATAAGGAAAGGGGATAAAGAGAAATGAGTCGTAAAAATAGAGCTCCAAAACGTGACGTATTGCCAGATCCGCTTTACAATTCACAACTAGTTACTCGTCTTATCAACCGCGTTATGCTTGATGGTAAACGTGGTACAGCTGCTTCAATCGTTTACGGTGCCTTTGAGCAAATCAAAGAAGCTACTGGAAACGATGCACTTGAAGTATTTGAAACAGCTATGGAAAACATCATGCCTGTACTTGAAGTACGTGCACGTCGTGTTGGTGGTTCTAACTACCAAGTCCCAGTTGAAGTTCGTCCAGAACGTCGTACAACACTTGGACTTCGTTGGTTGGTAACAATCGCTCGTCTTCGTGGTGAACACACAATGCAAGACCGTCTTGCAAAAGAAATCTTGGATGCTGCTAACAACACTGGTGCAGCTGTTAAGAAACGTGAAGACACTCACCGTATGGCTGAAGCTAACCGTGCATTCGCACACTTCCGTTGGTAAAATCATGATGCTAGGAACGGTAAGGATGCAAGGTGAAAATAGGAAACTGACGCAGTATTCGACGAATACAAGGAAGTTTATCTTTTTCACACAGCATCCCGTTCCGGCTCAAATCGGCTAGTTAACTTTAGCCCGAGTTCAATTCAACTTGTAAATCTACAAGTTGAAACCAACAATAGCATGAAAACATTGAGAACGGGTAGGTCCTGCCTATCCGTTTTTATTAAAATCGTGTTATAATAGAATAGAAATCAAAAATAAATAGGAGAAACAAACCTCATGGCACGCGAATTTTCACTTGAAAAAACTCGTAATATCGGTATCATGGCTCACGTCGATGCTGGTAAAACAACAACTACTGAGCGTATTCTTTACTACACTGGTAAAATCCACAAAATCGGTGAAACTCACGAAGGTGCGTCACAAATGGACTGGATGGAGCAAGAGCAAGAGCGTGGTATCACTATCACATCTGCTGCGACAACAGCTCAATGGAACAACCACCGTGTAAACATCATCGACACACCAGGACACGTGGACTTCACAATCGAAGTACAACGTTCTCTTCGTGTATTGGATGGTGCGGTTACCGTTCTTGACTCACAATCAGGTGTTGAGCCTCAAACTGAAACAGTTTGGCGTCAAGCAACTGAGTATGGAGTTCCACGTATCGTATTTGCCAACAAAATGGACAAAATCGGTGCTGACTTCCTTTACTCTGTAAGCACACTTCATGATCGTCTTCAAGCAAATGCACACCCAATCCAATTGCCAATCGGTTCTGAAGATGACTTCCGTGGTATCATCGACTTGATCAAGATGAAAGCTGAAATCTATACTAACGACCTTGGTACAGATATCCTTGAAGAAGACATCCCAGCTGAATACCTTGACCAAGCTCAAGAATACCGTGAAAAATTGATCGAAGCAGTTGCTGAAACTGACGAAGAATTGATGATGAAATACCTCGAAGGTGAAGAAATCACTAACGAAGAATTGAAAGCTGGTATCCGTAAAGCGACTATCAACGTTGAATTCTTCCCAGTATTGTGTGGTTCTGCCTTCAAGAACAAAGGTGTTCAATTGATGCTTGATGCGGTTATTGACTACCTTCCAAGCCCACTTGACATCCCAGCGATCAAAGGTATCAACCCAGATACAGATGAAGAAGAAACTCGTCCAGCATCTGACGAAGAGCCATTTGCAGCTCTTGCCTTCAAGATCATGACAGACCCATTCGTAGGTCGTTTGACATTCTTCCGTGTTTACTCAGGTGTTCTTCAATCAGGTTCATACGTATTGAACACTTCTAAAGGTAAACGTGAGCGTATCGGACGTATCCTTCAAATGCACGCTAACAGCCGTCAAGAAATCGACACTGTTTACTCAGGTGATATCGCTGCTGCCGTTGGTTTGAAAGATACTACAACTGGTGACTCATTGACAGATGAAAAAGCTAAAATCATCCTTGAGTCAATCAACGTTCCAGAACCAGTTATCCAATTGATGGTTGAACCAAAATCTAAAGCTGACCAAGACAAGATGGGTATTGCCCTTCAAAAATTGGCTGAAGAAGATCCAACATTCCGCGTTGAAACAAACGTTGAAACTGGAGAAACAGTTATCTCAGGTATGGGTGAGCTTCACCTTGACGTCCTTGTTGACCGTATGCGTCGTGAGTTCAAAGTGGAAGCGAACGTAGGTGCACCTCAAGTATCTTACCGTGAAACATTCCGCGCTTCTACTCAAGCACGTGGATTCTTCAAACGTCAATCTGGTGGTAAAGGTCAATTCGGTGATGTATGGATTGAATTTACTCCAAACGAAGAAGGTAAAGGATTCGAATTCGAAAACGCAATCGTCGGTGGTGTGGTTCCTCGCGAATTTATCCCAGCGGTTGAAAAAGGTTTGGTAGAATCTATGGCTAACGGTGTACTTGCAGGTTACCCAATGGTTGACGTTAAAGCTAAACTTTACGATGGTTCATACCACGATGTCGACTCATCTGAAACTGCCTTCAAGATCGCGGCTTCACTTGCCCTTAAAGAAGCTGCTAAATCAGCACAACCAGCTATCCTTGAGCCAATGATGCTTGTAACAATTACTGTTCCAGAAGAAAACCTTGGTGATGTTATGGGTCACGTAACTGCTCGTCGTGGACGTGTAGATGGTATGGAAGCACATGGTAACAGCCAAATCGTTCGTGCTTACGTTCCACTTGCTGAAATGTTCGGTTACGCAACAGTTCTTCGTTCTGCATCTCAAGGACGTGGTACATTCATGATGGTATTTGACCACTACGAAGATGTACCTAAGTCAGTACAAGAAGAAATCATTAAGAAAAACAAAGGTGAAGACTAATCCGTCCTCACTCTAGAAGGAAGTCACTTAGTGGCTTCCTTTTGTCTTTAGAAAATACCTCTAAATATGGTAAAATAGTAGAAGAATAATGTGAGGAAAATGAATGTCAAACAGTTTTGAAATTTTGATGAATCAACTGGGGATGCCTGCTGAAATGAGACAGGATCCTGCTTTAGCACAGGCCGATATTGAGCGAGTTGTGGTTCATAAAATTAGTAAGGTATGGGAGTTTCATTTCGTATTTTCTAATATTTTACCGATTGAAATCTTTTTAGAATTAAAGAAAGGTTTGAGCGAAGAATTTTCTAAGACAGGCAATAAAGCTATTTTCGAAATCAAGACTCTGTCTCAAGAATTTTCAAATCAACTCTTGCAGTCCTACTATAGAGAGGCTTTTTCTGAGGGGCCATGTGCTAGTCAAGGTTTTAAGTCCCTTTATCAGAATTTGCGAGTTCGTGCGGAGGGCAATCAACTCTTTATTGAAGGATCTGAGGCGATTGATAAGGAACACTTTAAGAAAAATCATCTTCCTAATTTAGCCAAACAACTTGAGAAGTTTGGTTTTCCAATTTTTAACTGTCAAGTAGAGAAAAATGATGTCCTGACCCAAGAGCAAGAGGAAGCCTTTCATGCTGAAAATGAGCAGATTGTTCAAGCTGCCAATGAGGAAGCGCTTCGTGCTATGGAACAACTGGAACAGATGGCACCTCCTCCAGCGGAAGAGAAACCAGCCTTTGATTTTCAAACGAAAAAAGCTGCAGCTAAACCCAAGCTAGATAAGGCAGAGATTACTCCTATGATCGAAGTGACGACGGAGGAAAATCGTTTGGTCTTTGAAGGGGTTGTTTTTGATGTGGATCAAAAAGTGACCAGAACAGGGCGTGTTTTGATCAACTTTAAAATGACGGACTACACTTCCAGTTTTTCGATGCAAAAGTGGGTTAAGAACGAGGAAGAGGCTCAGAAATTTGACCTAATCAAGAAAAATTCTTGGCTCCGAGTGCGTGGGAATGTGGAGATGAATAACTTCACACGCGATTTGACTATGAATGTGCAGGATGTGCAGGAAGTTGTTCACTATGAGCGGAAGGATTTGATGCCAGAAGGTGAGCGCCGGGTTGAGTTTCATGCTCATACTAACATGTCGACCATGGATGCACTACCCGAGGTAGAAGAGATCGTTGCGACAGCTGCTAAGTGGGGACACAAGGCGGTTGCCATCACGGACCATGGAAATGTTCAGTCCTTCCCACACGGTTATAAGGCGGCTAAGAAAGCGGGAATCCAGCTGATCTATGGTATGGAAGCCAATATCGTGGAGGACCGTGTTCCTATCGTCTATAACGAAGTAGAGATGGACTTGTCAGAAGCGACCTATGTGGTCTTTGACGTGGAAACAACGGGACTTTCAGCTATTTATAATGACTTGATTCAGGTTGCGGCCTCTAAGATGTACAAGGGGAATGTTATTGCCGAATTTGATGAATTTATCAATCCTGGTCATCCCTTGTCAGCTTTTACTACTGAGTTGACTGGAATTACAGATGACCATGTCAAAAATGCCAAACCACTAGAACAAGTTTTGCAAGAATTCCAAGAATTCTGCAAGGATACAGTCTTAGTTGCCCATAATGCTACCTTTGACGTTGGCTTTATGAATGCCAATTATGAGCGTCATGGTTTGCCTAAGATTAGTCAACCAGTGATTGATACGCTTGAGTTTGCTAGAAACCTGTATCCTGAGTATAAACGTCATGGTTTGGGGCCTTTGACCAAGCGTTTTGGTGTGGCCTTAGAGCATCACCACATGGCCAACTACGATGCGGAAGCTACAGGTCGCCTGCTTTTCATCTTTATCAAAGAAGTAGCAGAAAAACATGGTGTGACCGATCTAGCTAGACTTAACATTGATTTGATTAGTCCAGATTCTTATAAAAAAGCTCGGATCAAGCATGCGACTATTTATGTCAAGAATCAGGTAGGTCTAAAAAATATCTTTAAGCTGGTTTCCTTGTCTAATACCAAGTACTTTGAAGGGGTGCCACGAATTCCGAGAACGGTTCTAGATGCCCATCGAGAGGGATTGGTTTTAGGATCAGCCTGTGCAGAAGGTGAAGTTTTTGATGCAGTCGTTTCCCAGGGCGTGGATGCGGCGGTTGAGGTGGCCAAGTATTATGACTTTATCGAGGTTATGCCACCAGCTATCTATGCTCCCTTGATTGCCAAGGAGCAGGTCAAGGATATGGAAGAACTCCAGACCATTATCAAGAGTTTGATAGAGGTGGGAGACCGTCTTGGTAAGCCTGTTCTGGCTACGGGGAATGTCCACTATATCGAACCAGAAGAAGAAATTTACCGTGAAATTATTGTCCGTAGTTTGGGACAGGGGGCGATGATTAACCGTACCATTGGTCACGGTGAGCATGCTCAACCAGCTCCTCTTCCAAAAGCCCATTTTAGAACGACAAATGAGATGTTGGATGAATTTGCCTTCTTGGGAGAGGATTTGGCTCATAAACTGGTTATTGAAAATACCAATGCCTTGGCAGATATCTTTGAACCCGTTGAGGTTGTAAAAGGTGACTTGTACACACCTTTCATCGACAAGGCTGAAGAAACAGTTGCTGAGTTGACCTATAAGAAAGCTTTTGAGATTTATGGAAATCCGCTACCAGATATCGTTGATTTGCGGATTGAAAAAGAATTAACTTCTATTCTGGGGAATGGATTTGCTGTGATTTATCTGGCATCACAGATGCTGGTGCAACGCTCCAATGAACGGGGTTACTTGGTTGGTTCTCGTGGGTCTGTAGGATCTAGTTTCGTTGCGACCATGATTGGGATTACGGAGGTTAATCCTCTCTCTCCTCACTATGTCTGTGGTCAGTGTCAATACAGCGAGTTTATCACCGATGGTTCTTATGGTTCAGGATTTGATATGCCCAATAAGGATTGTCCAAACTGTGGTCACAAACTCAGTAAAAACGGACAGGATATTCCGTTTGAAACCTTCCTTGGTTTTGATGGAGACAAGGTTCCTGATATTGACTTGAACTTCTCGGGAGAGGATCAGCCTAGCGCCCACTTGGATGTGCGTGATATCTTTGGTGAGGAATATGCCTTCCGTGCGGGAACGGTTGGTACGGTAGCTGCTAAGACTGCCTATGGATTTGTAAAGGGCTACGAGAGAGACTACGGGAAGTTTTATCGTGATGCAGAGGTGGAACGCCTTGCTCAAGGTGCAGCTGGTGTCAAGCGGACAACAGGACAACACCCGGGGGGAATCGTTGTTATTCCTAACTATATGGATGTTTACGACTTTACGCCTGTCCAGTATCCAGCAGATGACGTGACGGCTGAATGGCAGACCACTCACTTTAACTTCCATGATATCGATGAGAACGTCCTCAAACTTGATGTACTGGGACATGATGATCCGACCATGATTCGAAAACTCCAGGACTTGTCTGGGATTGATCCTAATGAAATTCCTATGGATGACGAAGGCGTAATGGCCCTCTTTTCTGGGACTGATGTGCTAGGAGTGACACCTGAGCAAATCGGAACGCCTACGGGCATGCTGGGGATTCCTGAGTTTGGAACCAACTTTGTACGTGGAATGGTGGACGAGACGCACCCAACGACTTTTGCGGAGTTGCTGCAGTTGTCTGGACTGTCCCACGGTACTGACGTTTGGTTGGGAAATGCCCAGGATTTGATTAAACAAGGGATTGCGGATCTATCAACCGTTATCGGTTGTCGAGACGACATCATGGTTTACCTCATGCATGCTGGTCTCGAACCTAAGATGGCCTTTACCATCATGGAACGGGTACGTAAGGGCTTGTGGCTCAAGATTTCCGAAGAGGAACGCAATGGCTACATTGAAGCCATGAAGGCTAATAAGGTGCCAGAGTGGTATATCGAGTCCTGTGGGAAAATTAAGTATATGTTCCCTAAGGCCCATGCGGCAGCCTACGTTATGATGGCCTTGCGTGTAGCTTACTTCAAGGTTCATCATCCCATTTATTACTACTGTGCTTATTTCTCAATCCGTGCTAAGGCTTTTGATATCAAGACCATGGGGGCGGGCTTGGAGGCTATCAAGCGCAGAATGGAAGAAATCTCTGAAAAACGGAAGAACAATGAAGCCTCTAATGTGGAGATCGATCTCTATACAACTCTTGAGATTGTCAATGAGATGTGGGAGCGTGGCTTCAAGTTTGGGAAGTTAGACCTTTACCGTAGTGATGCGACTGAATTCATCATTGACGGAGATACACTGATTCCACCATTTGTCGCTATGGATGGTCTGGGAGAGAACGTTGCTAAGCAGTTGGTGCGAGCGCGTGAAGAGGGAGAATTCCTCTCTAAAACAGAACTACGCAAGCGTGGTGGACTTTCCTCAACTTTGGTTGAAAAGATGGATGAAATGGGTATTCTTGGAAATATGCCAGAGGATAATCAGTTGAGTTTGTTTGATGAGTTGTTTTAAGTGCTAGTAACGGAGGGCTTTTGATGAAACTAAGAATATTTGCAGAAGACAAACCAGCTCAAAAAGTTTTTGACTATCAGCTAGAGCTGGCAGATGAAATAATTCTTCTATCAACAGCACTCTTGTCAGGTGCCATTACTTTAGCAGGATTATTCTCTGCTTTGAAAGAAAAATAAACAAAAAGAAAAGGAAGAATAAAATGGTTTTACCAAATTTTAAAGAAAATCTAGAAAAATATGCGAAATTATTGGTTGCGAACGGAATCAATGTGCAACCTGGTCACACTTTGGCTCTCTCTATCGATGTGGAGCAACGCGAGTTGGCTCACTTAATCGTCAAAGAAGCTTATGCTTTGGGTGCGCACGAGGTTATTGTTCAGTGGACAGATGATGTGATTAACCGTGAGAAATTCCTCCATGCGCCGATGGAGCGTTTGGACAATGTGCCAGAATATAAGATTGCTGAGATGAACTATCTTTTGGAAAACAAGGCTAGCCGTCTTGGAGTTCGTTCATCTGATCCAGGTGCTTTGAACGGTGTGGATGCTGACAAGCTTTCAGCTTCTGCTAAAGCTATGGGACTTGCCATGAAGCCAATGCGAATCGCAACTCAATCTAACAAGGTTAGCTGGACGGTAGCAGCCGCTGCTGGACTTGAGTGGGCTAAGAAAGTCTTTCCAAATGCTGCGAACGATGAAGAAGCAGTCGATCTCCTTTGGGACCAAATCTTCAAAACTTGCCGTGTCTATGAAGAAGATCCTGTTAAGGCTTGGGAAGAGCATGCAGCTATCCTCAAGAGCAAGGCCGATATGCTTAATAAAGAGCAATTTTCAGCCCTTCACTACACAGCGCCAGGAACAGATTTGACACTTGGTTTGCCGAAAAACCATGTTTGGGAATCAGCTGGTGCTATCAATGCACAGGGCGAAGGATTCTTGCCAAATATGCCGACAGAAGAAGTCTTCACAGCACCTGACTTCCGTCGTGCAGATGGTTATGTCACTTCTACAAAACCGCTTAGTTATAACGGAAACATTATTGAAGGTATTAAGGTGACCTTTAAGGATGGACAAATCGTTGATATCACTGCTGAGAAGGGTGATCAGGTCATGAAAGACCTTGTCTTTGAAAATGCGGGTGCGCGTGCCTTGGGTGAATGTGCCTTGGTACCAGATCCAAGCCCAATTTCTCAGTCAGGCATTACCTTCTTTAATACCCTTTTCGATGAGAATGCATCAAATCATTTGGCTATCGGTGCAGCCTATGCGACTAGTGTTGTTGGTGGAGCGGAGATGAGCGAAGAGGAGCTTGCAGCTGCGGGGCTTAACCGTTCAGATGTTCACGTAGACTTTATGATTGGTTCTAACCAAATGGATATCGATGGTATCCGTGAGGATGGGACACGTGTACCACTCTTCCGTAACGGTGATTGGGCAAATTAAGGAGATAATATGTTAGGAAGTATGTTCGTTGGTCTCCTAGTGGGATTTTTAGCAGGTACTCTGACCAATCGTGGAGAGCGAATGGGATGTTTTGGAAAAATGTTTCTAGGCTGGATTGGTGCCTTTATAGGGAACTTGCTTTTTGGGACTTGGGGGCCGATAATAGCAGGAACTGCCATTATTCCGGCAGTACTAGGTTCCATGATTGTCTTAGCGATTTTCTGGAGACGAGGAAGTTAATTTCTTAAATCTGATACTCAATGAAAATCAAAGAGCAAACTAGGAAACTAGCCGCAGGTTGCTCAAAGCACTGCTTTGAGGTTGTAGATAGAACTGACGAAGTCAGCTCAAAACACTGTTTTGAGGTTGCAGATAGAACTGACGAAGTCAGTAACATATATACGGCAAGGTGACGTTGACGCGGTTTGAAGAGATTTTTGAAGAGTATGAAACGAAAAGGAGGTTGGTCATTGTACCAGCCTCCTTTTGAGTATGATATAATAGTTCTATGAGATTAGATAAATTTTTAGTTGCCTGTGCTGTGGGGAGTCGGACTGAGGTCAAAAACTTGCTCAAGTCTGGGCGCGTGATGGTAAATGGTAAAAAAGAAAAGTCAGCGAAACTGCAGATTGATGAAGAAAGAGATGAGATTCGCTTTGACGGGCAAGTGTTGGAGTATGAAGAGTTTGTCTACTACATGATGAACAAGCCCAAAGGAGTTATCTCAGCGACTGAGGATCCTAAGCACAGAACGGTTCTGGACTTGCTGGATGATATTGCTCGGAGCAAGGAAGTTTTTCCAGTAGGACGCTTGGATATTGACACGCATGGTCTTTTGCTCTTGACCAATGATGGCCAGCTGGCTCATGCTCTTCTTTCACCCAAGCGTCATGTTGACAAGACTTATCAGGCACAGGTCAAGGGAATTATGACCCAAGAAGACGTAGAGACATTTGCCAAGGGCATTCCGCTCAAAGACTTTACCTGTCAGCCCGCTAGACTGGAGATTCTTTACACAGATGCAGAAAAGAATCAGAGCCAAATCTGTGTGACTATTGCAGAAGGGAAGTTTCATCAGGTCAAGCGTATGGTAGCCTACTGTGGCAAGGAAGTAGTAGACCTACAGCGTTTGGCTATGGGAACTCTGATTTTAGATGAGAACTTACAAAGAGGAGAATGGCGTCGCTTGACCGAGGAGGAATTAGAAGCTCTCCTTGCAAGTATTGCTTAGTTTGGTTTATATTAGAAAAAGGTGAGGAAGAATGTCCTTGCCTTTTATGTTTTTCAGTTGCTTCCTTTGTGAAAAGAGTTATAATAGACTGTAGAATAAAAGGAGGAATCTATGGACGCGATTCAAGAATCATTTACTGATAAACTATTTGCCAATTATGAAGCAAATGTAAAATACCAAGCGATTGAAAATGCTGCCAGCCACAACGGAATTTTTGCAGCTCTAGAACGTCGCCAAAGCCATGTAGATAACACACCTGTTTTCTCATTGGATTTGACCAAGGACAAGGTAACCAACCAGAAAGCATCTGGTCGTTGCTGGATGTTTGCAGCTCTTAACACCTTCCGCCACAAACTCATCTCACAATACAAACTAGAAAATTTTGAGTTATCACAGGCCCACACCTTCTTCTGGGACAAGTATGAGAAATCAAACTGGTTCTTGGAGCAAGTGATTGCGACTGCAGACCAAGACTTGACGAGTCGTAAGGTTAGCTTCCTACTCCAAACTCCACAACAAGATGGTGGACAATGGGATATGGTGGTGTCTCTCTTTGAGAAATACGGTGTCGTGCCTAAGTCAGTTTACCCTGAGTCAGTTTCATCTAGTAGCAGCCGTGAGCTAAATGCAATCCTTAACAAATTGCTTCGCCAAGATGCTCAAATCTTGCGTGACTTGCTTGCTTCTGGCGCAGACCAAGCGACTGTTCAAGCTAAGAAAGAAGACCTCTTGCAAGAAATCTTTAACTTCCTTGCTATGTCATTGGGTCTTCCACCACGTAAATTTGACTTTGCTTATCGCGATAAGGATAACAACTACCAAAGCGAAAAGGGCATTACACCACAGGAATTTTACAAGAAATATGTCAATCTTCCTCTAGAAGATTACGTTTCTGTTATCAACGCCCCAACTGCTGACAAGCCTTACGGCAAATCTTACACAGTTGAGATGTTAGGAAATGTAGTTGGTAGCCGTGCAGTTCGCTACATCAACGTGCCGATGGAGCGCTTAAAAGAATTGGCGATTGCTCAAATGCAAGCAGGTGAGACTGTTTGGTTTGGTTCTGATGTTGGTCAGCTCAGCAACCGTAAAGCTGGAATCCTTGCGACAGATGTTTATGACTTTGAATCAAGCATGGATATTCAATTCACTCAAGACAAGGCTGGACGTTTGGACTACAGCGAAAGCTTGATGACCCACGCTATGGTCTTGACGGGTGTGGATTTGGACGAAAATGGCAAGTCAACCAAGTGGAAGGTTGAAAACTCTTGGGGAGATAAGGTTGGTACAGATGGTTACTTTGTTGCTTCAGATGCTTGGATGGACGAATATACATACCAAATCGTTGTTCGCAAAGAATTGCTGACAGCAGAAGAACAAGCTGCCTATGAAGCAGAACCAATCGTACTTGCACCATGGGATCCAATGGGAGCCTTGGCTGAATAAAAGTATAGAAAAAAGGAATCAGATTTTAGAACCTGATTCCTTTTAAGTTGCTTGATTACATGATGTGAAGAACATGTGCCACAATACCCACTGCGAAGAGTGCAAGGATAATAGTGATTGGAGATACTTTTTTCTTAAGCAAGTACATGCAAAGGAGAGTAAGGAGTAGTCCTGATAGTCCAGGGATCAACATATCCAAGTTTTGTTGGAAAGTAGTAACTTTTTCAGGTGTTTGAGACAATCCTTGTCCTACTTGTGCGAATGCTTCTTGAATACCTTTAGATCCTTCTGGCAATTTATCCCAATGGATATAAGCCTTCTCATCTAGTTGAACTTTGGCAACATCGAAAGCAAATTTAATATTTACCCAACGTTGAACAAGGACAGCAAGAATGAACATACCAAGGATAGAAGCTCCTTTAGTGATGTCTTGAAGGATACCGCCAGACATATCTTTAGTGATTTCTGATCCAGCCTTGTATCCAATCTCTTGTGTATACCACAAGAATGACATACGAATCAAGTTCCAAAGAACGAAGAAGAGGATTGGACCTAAGATATTACCAGTAAGGGCAAGTGAAGCACCGAGTGATCCAAGGATTGGGCGTACTGTAAACCAGAATACTGGGTCACCGATACCAGCAAGAGGTCCCATCATACCGATTTTAACCCCTTGGATAGCAGCGTCATCAATTTCAACACCGTTAGCACGTTCTTCTTCAAGTGCAAGAGTAACCCCCATGATTGGAGCGGCTACGTATGGGTGAGTGTTGAAGAACTCAAGATGGCGTTCAAGAGCAGCGATTTGATCTTCTTTTTTAGTGTAGAGTTTTTTAAGAGCTGGAATTAATGAGTAAGCCCAACCCAAGTTTTGCATACGTTCATAGTTCCAAGAACCTTGTAAGAAAGTTGAACGCCACCAAACTTTTTTACGATCTGATTTAGTTAATTGAAGTTTTTCAGTCATGATGTTTTCAGTCCTTTCTTATCTTAGTAGTCTTCTAGGATATCGCCGATTGGGTCGTTAGAAGTTGCGGCTCCACCGCCACCGTTTCCACCAGTTTTAGAAAGGTGAAGGTAGATAAGAGCGATAGCAACACCGATAGCACCAAATCCGATTAGAGTAATATCTGACACGGCAGCAAGCACGAAACCGATAGCGAAGAATGGCCATACTTCACGAGTTGCCATCATGTTGATAACCATAGCGTAACCAACGGCAACAACCATACCACCACCGATAGCCATACCATCTTTAAGCCAATCAGGCATAGCATTTAGAATGCTTTGTACTGTTTCAGTTGGTACCATTAGAAGGAGTGCTGCAGGGACTGCAATACGAAGACCTTGAAGAAGAAGTGCGACAAAGTGAGCACGTTCAACTGCTTTGAAGTCACCTTTTTTAGCAGAAGCATCAGCAGTGTGAACCAATCCGACAGAGAGTGTACGGACAATCATAGTCAAGAATAGACCAGCAACTGCAAGAGGGATAGCAACCGCTTGGGCAACACCGATACCTGTCTTAGTAAAGTCGCCACCAAGAACCATGATAATGGCAGCAGCAACAGAAGCAAGAGCAGCGTCAGGAGCTACGGCAGCTCCGATGTTAGCCCAACCAAGGGCGATCATTTGAAGAGAACCACCAAGGATGATCCCTGCTTCAAGGTTACCAGTAACAAGACCGATAAGGGTACAAGCTACGATTGGTTGATGGAATTGGAACTGGTCGAGGATACCTTCAAGACCTGCTAGGAAGGCTACAACGACTACTAAAACCATAGAAATAATAGACATCTTTAAAATCCTTTCATAAAATCGATTATTGCACGTTTGCTTTGTTGATCAAGTCAAACAAATCTTTTTTGGTGTCGTTTGGTACTTTACGTACATCAAATTCAACACCAAGGTCACGCATTTTTTCAAATGTAGCAACGTCTTCTTTATCCATAGACAAAACGTTGTTAACCATTGTTTTACCAGTTGAGTGAGCCATTGATCCAACATTAAGAGTTTTGATTGGCACGCCACCTTCGATAGCACGAAGGGCATCTTGAGGTGTTTCAAACAAGATAAGGGCATGTGTTCCTCCGAAGCGAGGATCTTTTGCAACGTCGATTAGTTTTTGGATAGGAACAACATTTGCTTTCACTTTACCTGGAGCTGCTTGTTTAATCAATTCTTTACGTAATTCGTCTTTAGCTACGTTATCTGAAGCAACGATGATACGATCTGCTTTTGAATCTGGAGTCCAAGCAGTTGCAACTTGACCGTGAAGTAAACGAGTGTCTAGACGGGCAAGGTTGATTTTGAGTTTACCGTCTCCGATGACAGTTCCTTCTGGAATAGCAGCTTGGGCAACTGGAGCAGCTGCAGCGCTTGCTACTTCCTCAACTGGGTTTAGCTCTTCTGGAAGAGCTTTGATGCCATCTTTGGCTTCTTTAATGATATTAGCAGCGACTTTTTCTACACCTGCAGCAGCGTCCATGAGGCGCTCTGTGTAGGCTTGAATTAACATCGGTAAGTTAAGTCCTGTGATGATGGCAAACTTACGCTCAGGATTTTCTCCCATCACGCGACTAGCTTGGTTAAATGGAGATCCACTCCAAAGGTCAGCCAAAACTAGAACCTCATCTTCTGCGTCAAATGCAGCAACAGCGTTATTAAACTTAGCGTATAAATCATCAGGACCTTCATTTGGCATAAAGGTTACAACTTGAACCTTTTCTTGTTCACCAAAGATCATAGATCCTGACTGATGAATACCCGCAGCAAATTCGCCGTGGCTCGCAATAATGATTCCGATACTCATTATTGTCATTCCTCCTTTTTTGTTTTAGTTTTCGTTTAAGAAAACTTTAAGACTGTTTAAGTATAAACCGTTTTCATCTAAAAATCAACTATTTATCATAAAATAATTAAAAAGATTACATCTGAAAATATTGATATATTGAGTTTTAGAGAAGTTTTTTTGAATCCTTATTTAAAAATTTAATATAAAAAAGTTGGAAGCGCATTCCAACTTTTAAAATAGGTTTTTATTAGATTAGTGGGTGAAGTCGAGTACCATACGTCCTTGGATTTGACCTTTTTCCATTTCGTCGAAAATTGCCACCGCATCTTCTATTGGACGTTTTTGAACAACTGGAACTACTAAACCTTCTGCACCGAATTGGAAGGCTTCTTCCAAGTCTTTACGAGTTCCAACAAGAGAACCGATGACTTGGATTCCATCTAGAACGGTTTTGACGATGCTGAGTTCCATCATTTCAGAAGGAAGACCAACAGCGACTACGCGACCACCGGCACGAACGGAGTCAACAGCCTGGTTGAAGGCAACTTTAGACACAGCAGTTACGACAGCTGAATGAGCTCCACCATCAGTTTTTTCCTTGATGAGTCCAGGTACATCTTCAACTTCGAGGCCGTTAATAACAATGTCCGCACCCACTTCTTTTGCAAGGGCAAGTTTGTCGTTATTGATATCAACTGCGATGACATGAGCATTGAATACTTTTTTAGCGTATTGAACAGCTAGGTTACCAAGTCCACCAGCGCCGTAAAGAACAACCCATTGGCCTGGTTCAACTTTGGCCTCTTTAATGGCTTTATAGGTTGTTACACCAGCACATGTGATAGAAGAAGCTTGGGCTGGATCAAGTCCGTCAGGAACTTTAACAGCATAGTCTGCAGTTACGATACATTGTTCAGCCATACCACCATCTACTGAGTAGCCGGCATTTTTCACTGTACGGCAAAGGGTTTCGCGACCAGTTGTACAGTATTCGCAAGTGCCACATCCTTCAAAGAACCAAGCAACGCTGACGCGGTCGCCGACTTTAAGGCTTTTAACATCTGGGGCAATTTCTTTAACGATACCAACACCTTCATGTCCTAAAACACGTCCTGGTACTTGACCAAAGTCACCATGGGCAACGTGGAGGTCAGTGTGGCAAACACCACAGTATTCAATTTCTACAAGTGCTTCTCCAGTTTCAAGTGGACGGAGTACTTTTTCTTCAACAGCAACACCAGTGCTTTCTGGATTTACAACAACAGCTTTCATAGCTATCCTCCTTGATATTAACTGAGAGCAGGAGAAACAGGACTGGATTGATTTTGTGTCAACAGAGTCGAGTATGACGAGCTCTCTTGTATTTATATGTGAAGTATATCACAAAAGAAAGCCTTTTCCAAGGTTTTGGAGGTGAAAAATAGAACAATCGATTAACCGGTTGATGAGACTGTGAAAAGAACACAAAGACCAGCCCGCAAGCTGGTCATACTCTTCGAAAATCAAATTCAAACCACGTCAGCTTCGCCTTGCCGTACTCAAGTACTGCCTACGGCTAGCTTCCTAGTTTGCTCTTTGATTTTCATTGAGTATCAGTATGGACTATAAGAATAAGTCTTGCAGGGTTTTGGCAACCCCGTCTTGGTCATTGGTCAAGGAAATTTGCTCATCTGCATAGGGGAGTAGCTCTGGGTTGGCATTTTTCATGGCATAACCTTTCCCAGCAAAAGCGAGCATTTCGGTATCATTGTGTTCATCTCCAAAGGCAATCAAATCTTTTTTGTCACGGTTCATTACCTTGAGCAAGTAGTCCAAAGCAAAGGCCTTGTTGACACCTTTTGGGGTACATTCAAGGATATTGAGCGGACCTCCCCAGGTATTGATAGACAGTTGATACTGGTAGAAGGCGTTCATTTCTTTTGCCAAGGCATACTTGTCACTGGCTCTGGTCTGCAACAGAATACAGTTAGGGTCCTTGGTCACTAACTCAGGCTGGAATTGATCTTCAGGCTGGAAAGCTTCTACCCCAAATAGTTTGGGATTGGCAATCTCTTCATTAGGATTTGTAATGTAGAATTTTTTACGATATTCTCCAGCGATAAAATCGGCTTGAATGTCCTCTGAACGTTGAACCATGTCTAGCAGATATTTTTTGTCTACGGTTAAACACTTTTCAAAGTTCCAAACTTGGTCTGGTAAATGAGTGAGGGAACCGTTGAAATTAATCATAGGAGTGTTTAAGCCTAGTTCACGGTAGAAATCTTTTGACATGCGGTAAGGGCGACCCGTCGTAATAATAACCTGATGCCCTTTTTCAGTAACTTTTTTTATGGTTTCTTTGGTAAAGTCAGAAATCTGACTGTCTGAGTTGAGCAGGGTTCCATCCAGGTCAACTGCAATAATTTTTTTCGTCATAGGGACCTTTCTAGCGTCTTTTCAGATAAGATGTCTACTATTATAACAGAAAGCAGGCAGAAAAGCAGATTCGAAACCAAAAAAGAAATTTCATCAAATTCTTAAATAAATCAAACAAAGATATTGAAAAAGTGAATGATAAATGATATAATTCTATTATTGTTCGTAAAAATTAAAAGGAGATTAATAATGGACAAATTATTTAAACTAAAAGAGAACGGTACAGACGTTCGTACAGAGGTTCTCGCTGGTTTAACAACTTTCTTTGCAATGAGTTATATTCTCTTTGTAAACCCACAAATTCTTTCGCAAACAGGAATGCCTGCTCAAGGTGTCTTCCTAGCGACGATCATTGGTGCAGTAGCGGGTACCTTGATGATGGCCTTCTATGCTAACTTACCTTATGCTCAAGCGCCAGGTATGGGTCTTAACGCCTTCTTTACATTTACAGTCGTATTTGGACTTGGTTATTCTTGGCAAGAAGCCCTAGCTATGGTCTTCATCTGTGGTGTCATCTCATTGATTATTACCTTGACAAATGTTCGTAAAATGATCATTGAATCGATTCCAAACGCCCTTCGTTCAGCTATTTCAGCTGGTATCGGTGTCTTCCTTGCCTATGTAGGGATTAAGAATGCTGGGCTTTTGAAATTTACGATTGATCCAGGCAACTATACTGTTGTAGGAGAAGGGGCTGACAAAGCTCAAGCAACGATTGCAGCAAACTCTTCAGCAGTTCCAGGATTGGTCAACTTTAATAATCCAGCTGTTTTGGTGGCTCTTGCAGGACTGGCCATTACTATCTTCTTTGTTATCAAAGGAATTAAAGGGGGAATTATTCTCTCTATCTTGACAACAACTGTTCTTGCTATCGCAGTTGGTTTGGTAGATTTGTCTAGTATCGATTTTGCTAACAACCATGTTGGTGCAGCCTTTGAAGACTTGAAGACAGTCTTTGGTGCAGCTCTTGGTTCAGAAGGTTTGGTAGCTTTGATTTCAGATACAGCTCGCTTACCTGAAACTCTTATGGCAATTCTTGCCTTCTCGTTGACAGATATTTTTGACACAATTGGTACCTTGATCGGTACTGGTGAAAAAGTTGGTATCGTAGCTACAAATGGTGAAAATCACCAATCAGCTAAGTTGGACAAGGCTCTTTATTCAGACTTGATTGGTACTTCAATTGGTGCCATCGCCGGTACTTCAAACGTAACGACTTATGTTGAGTCTGCTGCTGGTATTGGTGCAGGTGGACGTACAGGTTTGACAGCCTTGGTTGTGGCAATCTGTTTTGCAATTTCAAGCTTCTTTAGCCCACTTCTAGCTATCGTACCAACAGCTGCTACAGCTCCAATCTTGATTATCGTTGGGATTATGATGTTGGCTAGCTTGAAAAATATCCATTGGGATGATATGGCTGAAGCGGTTCCTGCCTTCTTCACATCTATCTTTATGGGATTCAGCTACTCTATCACTCAAGGGATTGCAGTTGGTTTCTTGACCTACACCTTGACTAAGCTTGTCAAAGGTCAAGCTAAAGATGTTCATGTAATGATTTGGATTTTGGATGCCTTGTTTATCCTTAACTACATCAGCATGGCCTTATAATAGGATAACCCAGGGGGATTTTCCCCCTTTTTTAATACAAAGGAGATTGTGATTAGCTCGCAAATATATTCAATGATGTTTATTAAGACTAAGGAGGAAAAATCATGAAGGAGAAGAGTATGTGGAAAGAGATAGTGAACAGGGGCAAATGGGTAATTATTTTTTTAGTAGCCCTTCTTTTTTCTCAGCTTCCTTTGGCTTTGTCCTATTTTCTAACAAGTAGACGATTTCCATTGTTGCAATCAGGACTATTAGTAGGGGCCTTATCTCTTGTGGTTTTAACTGTATTTATAATAGGTGCTAGGAAAACACAGTTGGCTAGTTTTGGTTTATCGTTTTTCAAGGCTAAGGATTTGGCTAGATTGGCCTTAAGCTATCTAGTGATTCTTGCCTTTAATATTCTTGGTGTGGTCTTACTGCGTTTGATGAATGAAACAACAACCAGCAATCAATCAAATATTAATGATTTGGTCCAGAATAGTTCCTTAATTTCCAGTTTTTTCTTACTGGTTCTAATAGCTCCTATTTGTGAGGAGATTTTATGTCGAGGAGTGATTCCTAAAAAACTCTTTCGTGGTAAAGAAAATGTGGGTTATATAGTCGGTGCTATTATCTTTGCCTTGCTTCATTTACCGACAAATCTACCTTCTCTTCTTATCTATGGAGGAATGTCAACTGTGCTAACTTGGACAGTTTATAAAACCCAACGTTTGGAAATGTCGATCTTACTTCACATGATTGTTAATGGGGTTGTTTTCTGTTTGTTGGCTCTCGTGGTGATTTTGAGTCGGACATTAGGGATTTCTGTTTAAGATTTTTGACAATTGCTTACTTGTTTCTACTGGGAAAAAGATGAATGCAATCGTGTCCATCTTTTTCTTTTTATGGTAAAATAGAGAAATAATATGGTGAAAAGCCTTGAGGGAGTGACCGATATGTCAACTAAAGCAAATCATGCAAAGACAGCTATTTGTGGAATTATCAATGTAACCCCAGATTCCTTTTCGGACGGTGGTCAATTTTTTGCGCTTGAGCAAGCGCTCCAGCAGGCTCGTAAATTGATAGCAGAAGGGGCTAGTATGCTAGATATCGGTGGAGAATCGACTCGCCCGGGCAGTAGCTATGTTGAGATAGAAGAGGAAATCCAGCGTGTTGTTCCAGTGATTAAAGCGATTCGCAAGGAAAGTGATGTCCTTATTTCTATCGATACTTGGAAGAGTCAGGTGGCAGAGGCTGCTTTGGCTGCTGGTGCCAATCTAGTCAATGATATCACTGGTCTTATGGGTGATGAAAAAATGGCGGATGTGGTTGCTAAGGCTGGTGCGAAAGTGGTCATCATGTTTAATCCAGTCATGGCACGACCTCAGCACCCTAGCTCGCTTATATTTCCTCATTTTGGTTTTGGACAAGCTTTTACAGAGGAAGAGTTAGCTGACTTTGAAATATTGCCAATCGAAGACTTGATGGAGGCTTTCTTTGACAGAGCCTTAGCGAGAGCGAATCAAGCTGGAATCGCACAAGAAAATATCCTGTTGGATCCAGGAATCGGCTTTGGTCTGACCAAGAAAGAAAATTTGCTTCTTTTACGGGACCTGAATAAACTCCATCAGAAGGGCTATCCAATCTTTCTTGGAGTGTCGCGCAAGCGGTTTGTCATCAACATCCTTGAAGAAAATGGTTTTGAAGTCAATCCTGAGACAGAACTTGGTTTCCGCAATCGAGATACGGCTTCGGCTCAGGTAACCAGTATCGCTGCGAGACAGGGTGTGGAAGTGGTGCGCGTGCATGATGTAGCCAGTCACAGGATGGCAGTTGAAATTGCCTCCGCTATTCGTCTGGCTGATGAAGCGGAAAATTTAGATTTAAAACAATATAAATAAGATGAAAGAAATCGAAAATAATCAATGGATTGCTAACTTCCGGACGGACCAACCGCATTTTGGCTTAGAACGAATGGTGGAACTGTTAGCTTTGCGTGGCAATCCCCATCTCAAACTCAAGGTTATCCATATCGGAGGGACCAATGGCAAGGGTTCGACCATTGCTTTTTTGAAAAATATGTTGGAAAAGCTAGGGCTGAGAGTTGGCGTGTTTAGCTCGCCCTATCTCATTCATTATACAGACCAGATTAGCATCAATGGGGAATCTATCCCAGAAGCGAGACTAGAAGCTCTCATGGTGGACTATCAGTCTTTGTTGGAAGGGGAATCGGCTACCAATTTGCAGGGGACAACTGAGTTTGAAATAATTACAGCTATAGCCTATGATTACTTTGCCTCAGAGCAAGTAGATGTGGCTATCATGGAAGTCGGCATGGGTGGACTTTTAGATAGTACCAATGTCTGTCAGCCCATTTTGACAGGAATTACGACTATTGGATTGGACCATGTAGCCCTACTTGGTGACACCTTGGAAGCCATAGCAGAGCAGAAAGCTGGCATTACCAAACAAGGTATTCCCTTGGTGACAGGTCGTATTGCTTCAGAAGCTTTGGCTGTGATTGACCGCATTGCGGAAGGGAAAGATGCGCCGAGATTTGCCTACGGGACAGATTATCAGGTCAGCCATCAAAAGAGTGTGGTTACAGGTGAAGTCTTTGACTATACAAGTGTTGTCAGACAAGGTCGCTTCCAGACTGGCCTGCTTGGTTTGCACCAGATAGAGAATGCTGGGATGGCCATAGCTTTACTTGATACTTTTTGTCAAGAAGATGGTCGAGAGCTACCAGCTAATACCTTGCTTGCTCAAGCTCTGGAAGAAACAAGATGGCCGGGGCGTCTGGAAATCGTGTCAAGAGATCCCTTGATGATTTTGGATGGAGCCCATAATCCCCATGCTATCAAGGCTTTATTAGCAACCTTGCAAGAACGCTTTGCGGATTATCGTAAGGAAATCCTCTTTACTTGCATCAAAACCAAGGCCTTGGAGGATATGTTGGATTTGTTGGAGCAAATTCCAGATACCGAGCTTACCCTGACACATTTTGACGATAGTCGGGCGACTGATGAAAACGTGCTGAAAGAGGCAGCCAAGTCTAGAAATCTCAGCTACCAAGATTGGCAGGATTTTCTAGAGCAGAAATTGACAGATAAAAAAGAAGAGAAAAAAACAGTTAGGATTGTCACGGGTTCCTTGTATTTCTTGAGCCAAGTGAGATCCTATCTGATGGAGAGGAAAAACGAAAATGGATACACAAAAGATTGAAGCAGCTGTAAAAATGATTATCGAGGCTGTAGGAGAGGACGTTAACCGTGAGGGCTTGCAGGAAACGCCTGCTCGAGTGGCCCGTATGTACCAAGAGATTTTTTCAGGTCTTGGTCAAACAGCGGAGGATCATTTGTCAAAATCCTTTGAGATTATTGACGATAATATGGTGGTAGAAAAAGATATCTTTTTCCACACTATGTGTGAACACCACTTTCTACCATTTTATGGGAGAGCACATATTGCCTACATTCCAGATGGTCGTGTGGCAGGTTTGTCTAAGCTAGCCCGTACGGTTGAAGTTTATTCGAAAAAACCACAAATTCAAGAACGATTGAATATCGAAGTAGCCGATGCCTTGATGGACTATCTAGGTGCTAAAGGAGCTTTTGTTGTCATTGAGGCGGAGCATATGTGTATGAGTATGCGTGGTGTCAGAAAACCAGGCACAGCAACCTTGACGACAGTAGCTCGTGGTCTATTTGAAACAGATAAGGACCTCCGAGACCAGGCTTATCGTTTAATGGGACTATAAAAAGAATCCGCTTCAAGCGGATTTTTCTAGAAAGGAATCATTATGGATCAACTGCAGATTAAGGATTTGGAAATTTTTGCTTATCATGGTCTTTTTCCTAGTGAGAAGGAATTGGGGCAAAAATTTATCGTTTCAGCCATCTTATCTTATGATATGACCAAGGCGGCTACAGACTTGGATTTGACAGCCTCTGTCCATTACGGAGAATTGTGTCAGCAGTGGACGTCTTGGTTTCAGGAGAGCACTGAAGATTTGATTGAAACGGTAGCTTACAAACTGGTAGAACGTACCTTTGAAACTTATCCTCTTGTCCAAGAAATTAAGTTGGAACTGAAGAAACCTTGGGCACCGGTGCATTTGTCACTAGATACTTGCTCAGTAACCATTCATCGCCGTAAGCAACGAGCCTTTATCGCCCTAGGAAGTAATATGGGAGATAAGCAAGACAATTTGGAACAAGCCATTGAAAAAATGAGAGCTCGTGGCATCCATATTCTCAAAGAGTCCAGTGTCTTGACGACGGAGCCTTGGGGGGGTGTGGAGCAAGATAGCTTTGCTAATCAAGTGGTTGAGGTGGAAACCTGGCTGCCAGCACCAGTCTTGTTAGAGACCTTGTTAGCTATTGAGTCAGAGATGGGACGGGTGAGAGAAGTGCATTGGGGACCTCGTTTGATTGATTTGGACTTGCTCTTTGTGGAGGACCAGATCCTTTATACAGACAACCTCATCTTGCCACATCCTTATATAGAAGAACGCCTTTTTGTTCTTGAATCTCTTCAAGAAATTGCGCCTCATTTTATCCATCCTACATTAAAGCAACCTGTCCGCAACTTGTATGATGCTTTGAAAAAATAGAAAAACTCTAGTTTTCAGTCGTTTGTAACTGAAGGCTAGAGTTTTTAAAATAGGTCATTTTCTTCTGGGAGGAGGATAGTTTCTCTACCATCCATATCTAAAACCAGTACTCTTGGTGGATAAAGAGGATCAAAAGGATGGTTAAAGTCAAAATCAATGGCTGTGGGGAGGTGTTGACTTGAAAAATGGAAGGTAATTTTTCCATGGTTATTGAGCAATTGAAACTCGAGTTCTTCTTCCAATTCAAAGACATTTTTTAAGAAGTGATCAATAATATACCAAAAAGAGTCAATGACATCATCAGGTAAGCTGGTAACAATGCCAAAACTAGCAGACCGCATGTGGGTATTGGTAAAAGCCATATTTCTGCCCCCTTTCTTTTTCCTTATCATACAGCAAATAGGATTAAAAATCAAGAAAAGGTGATTTTTTCTTCTTCAACATAGCATACTATGAAATTTTTTTCAAACAATCTTCAAAAAATGCTTGAAAGTGTTTACAATTAGTGATAAAATGGAATAAGTAGAAGCATGAAAACGAAATTTTCATACCGTCTCTTTTTTTGGAGTCTCGTTAGGTATGATATAGAAAGGAAATGGAATGAATACAGACGATACAGTAACGATTTATGATGTCGCCCGTGAAGCAGGAGTTTCAATGGCGACGGTTAGCCGTGTAGTCAATGGCAATAAGAATGTAAAAGAGAACACACGTAAAAAAGTGCTTGAGGTGATTGATCGTTTGGATTACCGTCCAAATGCCGTGGCGCGTGGTCTTGCAAGTAAAAAGACAACTACTGTCGGTGTCGTGATTCCAAATATCACCAATGGTTATTTTTCAACGCTTGCTAAAGGGATTGATGATATCGCTGAAATGTACAAGTACAATATCGTCCTTGCTAACAGTGATGAGGATGATGATAAGGAAGTTTCAGTTGTCAATACACTGTTTTCTAAGCAAGTAGATGGTATCATCTTTATGGGTTACCACTTGACTGAAAAAATTCGTTCAGAGTTTTCTCGTTCTCGGACACCGGTTGTTCTTGCAGGAACTGTGGATGTAGAACATCAGCTTCCAAGTGTCAATATTGACTACAAACAAGCTACGATTGATGCAGTGACCTACCTTGCTAAAGAAAATGAGCGCATTGCTTTCGTAAGCGGTCCATTAGTGGATGACATCAATGGTAAGGTTCGTTTGGTTGGCTACAAGGAAGCCTTGAAAAAAGCAGGGATTTCTTATAGCGAAGGATTGGTATTTGAATCTAAATACACTTATGAAGACGGCTATGCCTTGGCAGAACGCTTGATTTCATCAAACGCAACTGCAGCAGTTGTAACAGGTGATGAATTGGCAGCAGGTGTCTTGAACGGTCTTGCTGATAAGGGTGTGTCAGTACCAGAAGAATTTGAAATCATTACTAGTGATGATTCACAAATCTCACGCTTTACCCGTCCAAACTTGACAACTATTGCCCAACCTCTTTATGACCTTGGTGCTATTAGTATGCGTATGTTGACTAAGATTATGCACAAGGAAGAGTTGGAAGAACGTGAAGTTCTCTTACCTCATGGTTTGACAGAACGTCGTTCCACACGAAAACGTAAATAGAAAAAATCAGGGAATCGTGAAGATTTCCTGATTTTGCTTTCTAGAGTAGGAGTTATACTCAATGAAAGTCAAAAGGCAAACTAGGAAGCTAGCCGCAGGTTGCTCAAAGCACTGCTTTGAGGTTGCAGATAGACGCTGATGTGGTTTGAAGAGATTTTCGAAGAGTATTAGCCTTCCATATAGTCTTTCAAAGCCTGTCCTGTTAGTCCGGCATTGAGGGCGATGAGGAGTTTCAAACGGGCTTTTTGGGCGTTGAGTTCTTTAACAAAGAAGACACCAGATTTTTGCAACTGCACGCCCCCGCCTTGGTAGGCATAAACAGGCTCAGCGATACCGTTAAAACATCGTGAAACAAGGGCGACTGGGATTCCTTTTTGTAGAAGGCTTTCTAATTTTTGAGCCGTTTCTTTGGGAACATTGCCCGCCCCGAAGGCTTGGATAATCAAACCGTCCAATTGTTCCAAATCCAGCATATCAATTAGCTCATCTGTCATACCGGCATAAGCCGAGATGATAGGGACCAATCCTTGTATGTGATCAAGGTCAAAGCGGACACGGGGCTCAGCTGTTTTAAAGTAGAGTATTTCCTGTTTCATGATGAGACCAAGGGGGCCATGTGTTGGGGTCTGGAAGGTACCGACGTTGGTCGTATGTGTTTTGGTGACATACTTGGCAGCGTGGATTTCATCGTTCATAACGACCAAAACTCCTTTGTCAGCAGCCCTGTCATCGCTAGCCACCCTTAAAGCACTCAGATAATTATAAACACCATCACTGCCGAGTTCATTTGAGCTGCGCATGGCCCCTGTTAGAACGATAGGCATATGGGGAACTTCCATGGTATCAAGGAAATAGGCTGTTTCCTCTAAAGTATCGGTCCCGTGTGTGATTACCACTCCATCGTAGTTAGCAGCTTCCTCTTTGATTTTTTGGTAGAGGGCCAGCATATGCTTGGGTTTGATATGAGGGCTTGGCAGGTTAAAAAAGTCCAAGGCGTGGACTTGGATTCCTTCAAGAGGGTTGGACACATGGTTCATGGGATTATCTGAACTTGTCACAACAGCGCCAGAAGCATCGGCCTGCATGGAAATAGTCCCACCCGTATGTAAAACAAGGATTTTCTTAGGCATGATTTACTCACTCTTTCTGAAATGTGGTATAATCATTGTATCACAAAAGGGGAGATTGGGATAGGATGGAAGTCAAAGCGGTTTTTTTTGATATCGATGGAACCTTGGTCAACGATCGCAAGAGTGTTTTGAAATCCACTAAGGACGCGATTAAGATTGTCAAAGAACAAGGGGTGCTTGTCGGCGTAGCGACAGGACGAGGGCCTTTTTTTGTTAAGGAATTGATGGACGATTTGGATCTGGATTTTGCGGTAACCTACAATGGCCAGTATATCTTTACTAAAGACAGGGTCTTGTTCACGAGCCCTATTTCCAAGTTACACTTGCGCCAGCTAATTAGCTATGCTAAAAAAGAGGGCAAGGAGATTGCCCTAGGGACCAAGGATGCCATGTTGGGTTCTAAAATCATGTCCTTTGGTTTGGGTTCTTTTTCCCAACGAATCAGTCGCTTCGTTCCCTCTGTTTTAACTCGGACGGTGAGTCATTCCTTTAATCGTATGGTCAGCAAGGTTGTTCCCCAAAAGGAAGAAGACCTGCTTCATCTGATGAATCAGCCTATCTACCAAGTTTTGATGCTGATGACACCAGAAGAATCTGAGAAGGCAGCAGCTGATTTTGAAGATTTGAAATTGACACGTAGCAATCCTTTTGCAGCAGATGTCATCAATCAAGGAAACTCTAAATTGGAAGGCATTCGACGAGTTGGGAAAGAATATGGTTTTGATCTCAACCAAGTCATGGCCTTTGGTGACTCAGATAACGACCTAGAAATGCTGGCGGGTGTCGGTATGTCGGTCGCTATGGGAAATGGTAGTAGCAGTGTCAAGGAAGTTGCCAAGCACATCACCACCAGCAATCAGCAAGACGGAATCCACAAGGCCCTGGAACATTTTGGTGTTCTGGCCTCAGAAAAAGTCTTTGTCAGCCGTGATTATCACTTCAATAAGGTCAAGACCTTCCACCATATGATGGATGAACGAACCCAAGAAGAACCTCGAGCTTGGGATTTAGAAGGTGCAACCCACAGGGCTGGCTTTAAAATAGAAGAATTGGTGGAATTTGTTAGAGCTGCCAGTCCTTCTGAAGAGGACTTTGGTCAAGCTCTATCGCAACTTCATCAAGCTCTGGATAAGGCAGCAGATAAAGTAGCTAAGAAGACGCCTGCTCAGCAAGATTTGATAGGTCAGGTAGATGCCCTGATTGACACACTTTACTTTACCTACGGTAGTTTTGTCTTGATGGGGGTGGATCCAGAACGTATTTTTGATATTGTTCATCAGGCCAATATGGGGAAAATTTTCCCAGATGGCAAGGCTCATTTTGATCCAGTGACCCACAAAATCTTAAAGCCAGATGATTGGGAAGAAAAATATGCTCCAGAACCTGCTATTAAAAAGGAACTGCAGCGCCAGCTCAAGGCTTATGAACGTCATAAAGAGAGAAATAATACTCAATGAAAATCAAAGAGCAAACTAGGAAACTAGCCGCAGGCTGCTCAAAGCACTGCTTTGAGGTTGCAGATGGAAGTTGACGTGGTTTGAAGAGATTTTCGAAGAGTATAAATAGTAAACAAAAAGGAGCGCTGAGCTCCTTTTCGTCGTAATTATAAGGTTTTTTCTTGTTCTCTCACAACCAGCAAATCAACCTTAGCATGGCGGAGGATGTATTCAGATGAAGAACCGACCAAGAGGCGTTCAAAGGCGTTGAGACCAGTTGCGCCAACGAGGATGAGGTCCACTTCCTCAGCATCGGGAATAGTACGTGCCAGTAGGGTCTTTGGATTTCCCATTTCAATGACGATATGAACATCTGCCACACCAGCATCTTTAGCACGTTTTTCGTACTCTTTCATCAGACTTTCAGCGTCGACTTGGAGTTCTTCGTAAACTTCAGCATCAAAGGTGGATACGCTTTGGAGTGCGCGTGTGTCAATGACATGTACGATGGTGAGTTTAGCGTCGTTTCGTAGAGCAGAATGAACTCCCTTGACAAAAGCTAAGTCTGCTTCTTTAGAACCATCGATTGCGACCATGATATTTTGGTAACGTTGTGCCATAATGAAACCTCCTGAAATTTTCTTACTATAATTGTAAACCTTTTCACTATAGAAGTAAAGCAAAAAAAGTATTTTTTAAAAGAATGTTAGCGCTTAAAATCTATATAAATATATGATAAAATAAAAGAAAGGATAGCAGGAAAGAAGTGAAGGGAGGGAGAATGATGAAGCACTCTTTTCAAGAAACAAAAAATTCAAATTTCCTTTATTATGGAATCATCCTAGTTTCAGTCTTGCTAGAAGTTATTATGATCTGGCAATTAGAGAAGCTAATTCCGCTTCTCTATCCAGGTTTTGTTGGCTTTTTAGTCTTTCACCTACTCTACCATTTTCTATTATTCCTGGTTGCAAAACGAAGTGGGCATTGGGATTACTTGATGATATGGGGGCTTTTCCTCATGTTCAATCTTCTCTATGACTCCTTTCTAGGCTTGCTTTTTCTAGGTTTATCTTTTGGTATGTGATGTGACTTTCGCAAATTACCTGCTATCTCCCCTGTCTTGACCTCGCTTTTAGTGAGGTTTTTCTTATATCCGAACCTAGTAACACATTTCAGTAAACTTGTCGCATTTTCTTTCTAGTGGTATAATGTTACTATCCTGATGAATTGAGGAAACAAGATGAAAGAATATAACAAGTCTAGTAAGTTAGAGCATGTTGCTTATGATATCCGTGGTCCTGTTTTGGAAGAAGCCATGCGGATGCGAGCAAACGGAGAAAAGATTTTACGTCTGAATACAGGAAATCCAGCAGAATTTGGTTTTACAGCGCCAGACGAGGTCATTCATGACTTGATTATGAATGCGCGTGATAGTGAAGGTTACTCTGACTCCAAAGGGATTTTCTCAGCCCGTAAGGCCATCATGCAGTATTGCCAATTGAAGAAATTCCCAAACGTAGATATTGATGATATCTACCTTGGAAATGGTGTCAGTGAGCTGATTGTCATGTCTATGCAGGGGCTTTTGGACAACGGGGATGAGGTCTTGGTTCCTATGCCAGACTATCCTCTCTGGACAGCAGCTGTCAGCCTAGCTGGAGGAAATGCCGTTCACTATATCTGTGATGAAGCTGCAGAATGGTTTCCAGATATTGACGATATCAAGTCAAAAATCACTTCAAATACCAAGGCAATCGTCCTTATCAATCCAAATAATCCAACTGGAGCCCTTTATCCTAAAGAACTCTTGCTGGAGATTATTGAGATTGCCCGTCAAAACGATTTGATTATCTTTGCGGATGAAATTTACGACCGCATGGTAATGGATGGACATGTGCATACGCCTGTGGCGAGTTTGGCACCAGATGTTTTCTGTGTCAGCATGAATGGTCTGTCAAAATCCCATCGTATCGCTGGTTTCCGTGTGGGTTGGATGGTCTTGTCTGGACCAAAGACTCATGTCAAGGGCTATATCGAAGGGCTCAATATGCTGTCCAATATGCGACTTTGCTCTAATGTTTTGGCTCAACAGGTCGTACAAACTTCCCTAGGTGGTCACCAGTCGGTCGATGAATTGCTTCTTCCTGGTGGACGAATTTACGAGCAAAGAAATTTCATCTACAATGCCATTCAAGATATTCCAGGTTTGTCTGCGGTTAAACCCAAGGCTGGACTCTATATCTTCCCTAAAATCGATCGCAATATGTACCGTATCGATGATGATGAACAGTTTGTCCTTGATTTCTTGAAACAGGAAAAGGTTCTCTTGGTTCATGGTCGAGGCTTCAACTGGCAGGAACCAGACCACTTCCGTATCGTTTACCTTCCTCGTGTTGATGAACTAGCCCAAATCCAAGAAAAGATGACTCGTTTCTTGAAACAGTATCGTAGATAGGGCTTACATTCGAAAAAGCTGGAAACATTTGCCTAGAGCTATTGACAAAAGTAAAAGAATCAGATAGAATAGTAAAGTATGTTTAGTAACTGATCACTTTATAGCCGGCTAAACGAATACAAAATCTATGAGGAGGTATTCATCGTGAAACGTACTTATCAACCAAGTAAACTTCGTCGTGCGCGCAAACACGGATTCCGTAACCGTATGTCAACTAAAAACGGTCGTCGCGTATTGGCAGCTCGTCGTCGTAAAGGACGCAAAGTTTTGGCTGCATAATCCAAACGAATTCTATCAAAAATCAGTAGGAACTCGAGTCTACTGATTTTTATTTTTGTAAAAAAGTTCAAAATACTTTATATTTTTGCTCAAATGGTGTATAATATTTCACATACTGTAAAAATGGAGAATAATCATGAAGAAATCAAAAGTTATGCTTTTTGGAGCTATGGCTTTGACAGCAGGTCTAGCTCTAGCGGCATGTGGGTCTTCCCAATCAACTAATGCAGACAAGACTTACTCTTATATCTTTGTTAGCAACCCAGATACCTTGGATTATATTACCTCTACACGAGACTCAACATCTAGTATCACAACCAACTTGATTGATGGGTTGTTGGAAAATGACCAGTATGGTAATCTCATCCCATCTATGGCTGAGTCATGGACAGTGTCAAAAGATGGTTTGACCTACACTTATAAAATCCGTCAGGGGGCTAAATGGTACACTTCTGAAGGAGAAGAGTATGCAGATGTAACGGCTCATGACTTTGTGACTGGTCTCAAGTATGCGGCTGATAAAAAGGCTGAAAACTTGTACTTGGTACAAGACTCTATCAAGGGTCTAGCAGACTATGTTGAAGGGAGAACATCTGATTTTGGAACTGTTGGTGTTAAGGCAGTGGATGATTACACACTACAATACACCCTCATCCAACCTGAAACTTATTGGAACTCTAAAACAACAGCAAGTATTCTTAGTCCTGTAAATGAAGCCTTCTTGAAGTCTAAGGGAGATGACTTTGGAAGTGTGACACCATCAAGTATCTTGTCAAATGGTCCTTACTTGTTTAAGTCCTTCACATCCAAATCTTTGATTGAATTTGATAAAAATCCTAATTACTGGGATAAGGACAATGTTAAAATCGAGAAAGTGAAACTCTCTTTCTTTGACGGATCTGACCAAGACAGCATTGCTAGAGGTTTCTTGGATGGTAACTATACAGATGGTCGTATCTTCCCAACAAGTTCAGTCTTTGCTGAACTCAAGAAGGGAAATGAGGACAAGATTACCTATACACCACAAAACTCAGTTACTTTCTACTATCTTTTCAACGTCAATCGTCAAAGCTACAAGCAGACGATGAAACAGTCTGATAAGGAAAAGACAGATTCACGCGCAGCTATGCAAAATAAAGATTTCCGTCAGGCTATCAACTTTGCTTTTGACCGTCATGCCTATGCAGCGCAGACAAATGGTGAAGATGGAGCAGACCGTATCTTGCGTAATACGATTACACCAAGCAACTTTGTTCAAGTTGGCGATAAGAACTTCGGTGACATTGTCAATGAGAAAATTGTCAACTACGGTAAAGATTGGGCAAATATCGACTTAAACGATGGTAAGCAAGCCTTCTTGAACCCTGACAAGGCCAAAGAGAAGTTTGCTAAGGCTAAAGAAAGTCTGCAAGCACAGGGAGTAACCTTCCCAATTCATTTAGATATGCCAGTTGACCAGACTGCTAAATTAGATGTGCAACAGGCTGGATCTTTCAAACAAACAGTGGAAGAAACCCTTGGTAAGGAGAATGTGGTTATCGATGTTATCCAACTATCTCCAGATGAAAAAGATCAAGCAACCTACTTTGCAGATACAGCAGAGCAAAAAGACTATGACATCGACATCTCAGGATGGGGTGGAGATTACTCAGATCCTAAGACTTACCTAGCCATCCTTGATCCAGAGACAGGTTCTCAGTTGAAAAACATGGGCTTGTCTGAAGGAAAAGACAAAGAAGTCAAGGATAAGATTGGTCTTTCTGACTACAAGAAACTCTTGGATCAGGCAGATGCGGAAATCACAGATAATCAGGCTCGCTATGAAAAATATGCTGAAGCCCAAGCTTGGTTGACAGATAGTGCCCTCTTCCTACCAGTTCAAAGTGGTGGAGCTAATCCAATCTTCCGTAAGACTGTACCGTTTACAGGCCCATTCTCATTCGTTGGGAATAAAGGAAATGCTGACAACTACAAATATGTTGAATTGCAAAAAGAGCCAGTAACAGCTAAACAGTACCAAGAACTCTATGAAAAATGGCTAAAAGAAAAAGCTGAGTCAAATAAAAAAGCTCAGGAAGATTTAGCTAACCACATTCAATAATATGCCTAGTCATGCTTTTCAGTTAAGCATAGTGACTGGATTCAGAAAAAGGCCTTGCCAGAGCTTCTTGCTTCTGGTAGGGCCTTTTATTTATTCTTTTAAGTGATAAGAGTAGCTAGCGACAACGACGTCTTGGTGCCAACGAAGGGCGTATTTGAGTTTGAGGCTCATTTGATTGTGCAGGATATTTTGCCAAGGTTTATTAGGGATAAACTGGGGGACGAGGACAGTGACTGTATAGTTCTTTTTCTGAGCTTCCTCGGAAATTCGTTTGACATACTTGACAGTAGGGGTAATGATATCGCGGTAGCTGGTCTTGATATTTTTCAGAGTAATGGTTGGGAAGTAATCGGCAAATTCTTGGAGAATTTCTTGGTCTTTTTCTGCGGTTTCCTTTGTAGAAATGTGCATGGCTAAGACTTCGTCACCGATACTTTGGGCATAGTTAATGGCTCCGACGCTGACTCTGGTAACATTTCCTACTAGGACGAGGACAAGATTGCCATCGTAGGTACGTTTTTCGATTCCTTCATAGAGTCGTAGTTGTTGGGCCACTTTTTGGTAATGACTGTGAATTGCTAAGAAGAGTAGGGTGAGTACGAGAATAATCGGGAAGAAGGGCCAGATATCACTGAGACGGAAAAAGAGCAAGATTAGCACAATCGCGTAGCAAATGATTGCCCCAAGGATATTAGCAAGAGCAGGTTTTAAGAAATTTGCTCCTTTTTCCTTTTTCCAATGACGAATCATCCCAGTCTGAGATAGGGCGAAGGGAACGAAGACCCCGATAGTATAAAGAGGAATCAAGCGTTCTGTATTGCCATTAAAAATGAGAAGAAGAATCATAGCCCCAAAAGCCAGAGTTAAAATTCCATTGGAGTAGCCTAGGCGGTCTCCTTTTTCCATAAAGAGATGGGGCATGTATTTGTTTTTAGCCATATTATAAGCCAGCATAGGGAAAGCCGAAAAGCCAGTATTTGCAGCTACGGCCAAAATCAAGGCTGTGGAGAATTGGAAGATATAATATCCAAGGTGGCCTAAGAAGGAAGTGCCAAGGATGCCTTGAGCCATCTGTGAAAGAATAGTTTCTCCGTGTTGAGGCATAATCCCCATCCAGTAGTTTAGGAAGGTGATACCAGCAAAAAGAAAACCTAAAATCAAGGACATGATGGTCAATGTCTGAGCAGCATTCTTTTCTTTTGGAGCCTTGAAAAAGGGAACGGCATTTGAAATAGCTTCAACCCCTGTCAGAGAGGCAGATCCGCTGGTAAAAGCTCTTAGAATGAGAATGATAGACATGCTCGGAACAGCATGCCCAATAGGTGAAGTTGCCTGATAGTTGAGAGAACCTGTCACTAGTTGAAAAATTCCATAGAGCAAGAGAAAGACAGTGCTGATGATAAAGAGATAGACAGGAATCATTAGTGAACTGGCAGATTCTTTTAAGCCCCGTAAGTTTAAGAGCATAAGCAAGCAAACCAGAAAAATAGAGATGTGGAGGTTGTATGGGTGGAGAGCAGGAAGGGCTGCTGTGATAGCGTCCGCTCCAGATGCAACAGATACCGCTACGGTCAGCATGTAGTCAACTAGCAGACTACCTCCAGCGATTAAGCCAAGTTCGGGAGATAGATTTTCTCGAGTAACCATATAGGCCCCTCCCCCTTGAGGGTAGGCATGGATGATTTGACGGTAGGAGACGGTCAGGCTAGCTAGGAGCAGGAGGACAAAGAGGCCGATAGGAAGGCTCCACCATATCGCAAGAGGAGAGAGACTAGCTAAGACGAGGACTACTTGCTCAGGCCCATAGGCAATGGAAGATAGAGCGTCGCTTGACAACATGGCCAAGGCCTGCATTTTTCCCAGTAGTCCCCCTTCGCCTTCAGTTAAGGACTTAAGAGGACGACCGATAAAGGTCTGTTTTAATTTTGTAAACATAGTTGTTTCCTTTGTTGAAAAATTCAATAAGTGTTATTATACTGCTTTGAAAAAAGAGCGTCAAGAGATGATAATGGGTTTTAGAATATTTTTTTCAGATGAGGAGAGAGGTCAGTTTTTTTGCTATAATAGTAGATAGAAAACGAGGTTAGAAGAGATGATTTTTGATACACATACACACTTAAATGTAGAAGAATTTGCAGGTCGTGAGGCAGAAGAAATTGCCTTGGCTGCTGAGATGGGTGTGACACAGATGAATATTGTTGGTTTTGATCAACCGACGATTGAGCGTGCCTTGGAGTTGGTGGATGAGTACGACCAACTTTACGCGACTATTGGTTGGCATCCGACAGAAGCAGGGACTTACACAGAGGAGATTGAAGCCTACTTGCTTGACAAGCTCAAGCATCCAAAGGTAGTTGCCTTGGGTGAGATTGGTTTGGATTATCATTGGATGACAGCGCCCAAAGAGGTGCAGGAGCAGGTTTTTCGTCGTCAGATTCAGTTATCTAAGGACTTGGATTTGCCTTTTGTTGTCCACACCCGTGATGCGCTGGAAGATACCTATGAGATTATCAAAAGTGAGGGCGTTGGTCCTCGAGGTGGTATCATGCATTCTTTCTCAGGAACTCTTGAATGGGCAGAGAAGTTTGTCGAGCTTGGCATGACCATTTCCTTTTCAGGAGTGGTGACTTTTAAGAAGGCAACTGACATCCAAGAAGTAGCTAAAGAGTTACCTTTGGACAAGATTTTGGTGGAAACGGATGCGCCTTACTTAGCACCTGTACCCAAGCGTGGTCGTGAAAATAGAACAGCCTATACTCGCTATGTGGTGGACTTTATCTCTGACTTGCGTGGCATGACGGCAGAAGAGCTAGCGGCAGCAACAACTGCAAATGCTGAGCGAATTTTTGGATTGGACAGCAAGTAATGAAAGAAAAAATTTCCCAAGTCATCGTGGTTGAAGGTCGCGATGATACGGCCAATCTCAAACGTTATTTCGAGGTAGAGACCTATGAGACTCGAGGTTCTGCCATCAATGACCAGGATATAGAGCGGATTCAGCGTCTACACCAACGTCATGGAGTCATTGTCTTTACAGACCCAGATTTTAATGGGGAGCGGATTCGTCGCATGATTATGACGGCCATTCCAACAGTTCAGCATGCCTTCCTCAAACGAGATGAAGCTGTTCCCAAGTCCAAGACCAAGGGGCGTTCTCTGGGAATTGAGCATGCCAGCTATGAAGACCTGAAAACGGCTCTAGCTCAGGTTACAGAACAATTTGAACATGAGAGTCATTTTGACATCAGTCGTAGCGACTTGATTCGCCTTGGTTTTCTAGCGGGAGCAGATAGCCGTAAGCGACGAGAATATCTAGGAGATGCTCTCCGAATCGGCTATTCCAACGGCAAGCAACTCCTCAAGCGCTTAGAGTTGTTTGGGGTCACCTTGGCAGAAGTGGAAGAAGCCATGAAATCTTATGAGTAGGAAAGATGTAGCCGTTACAATTTTTTAAGTTTCACAGTATTTTTCGAAGCAGGTAGAAGAGGAGGCGTCTGATGTTAATTGGTCAAAAAATTAAAGAGATTCGGATAGAAAAAGGAATTAGTCGTCCAGATTTTTGTGGAGATGAGCAAGAACTGACAGTTCGTCAACTGTCGCGAATTGAAAGTGGAGCTTCGCAACCAAGTTTGCCCAAGTTAGACTATATTGCTCGCCGGCTAGGAGTTCCAGCTTATAGCCTTATGCCGGATTTTTCAGCTCTTCCTCCTGCTTATTTAGAATTGAAATACCAAATTTTACGTGAACCAATCTATGGTAAAGAAGAGGAGTATGATAAGAAGGAAGCGTGTTTGGAAGAGATAGAGGATTTATTTTATGAGCAACTTCCTAATGAGGAAAAAATATGGTTTGAAGCTACTAGAGCAACGATAGATGTTATTCGAAGCGGACGACCAGAATATGGGGAAACCGTACTGGACGATTATTTTAAAACAATTTATGATAAGGAATTGTTTTTGATAAATGAATTAGAAGTTATCAACTTATATTTTGCTATAGTGCTTACAAAGATAAAACAAGGTCAAAATCAGATTGAAGAAATTAACAGAATTCATTCGTTTTTAGTTCGTTTGACAAATCATGTAGAATTAATTGCACCAGAATATCTGTTTGCTTTAAGTAACACTTTGTTTTCGGGTCTAGCCTGTTTGGATAATCTGTCGTCTTATGATTCACTCGGAGCTTATATCTTTAGCCTTAATCATATAATGGAAAAAACACAAGATTTTCAGAAGAAACCAATTATATTAATGTTGGAGTGGAAATTATCTCTAATAATAAACAATGATTATGTTTCTGCCGAACAGTTCTATCAGAAATCGAAGCTATTTGCTGATATAATAGAAAATTCTTATTTAGTTACTATGTTGGAGAAACAATGGCAAGAAGATTTAAAAAAATATTTATAAACATAGTGAATCAGTGACAAAAATGTCCTTGTTCTAGTATTGAAATGGTTCTAAAGTTCGTCTTTAGGACTGTTTTTTTTTATATATAAGCTAAAAATGACACGAAATGGTTCTATTTTAAGGACATTGATGTCCTTTGAGTTTATTTAAGAATAATTTATAATTAATAAAAATGTGAAAGGAGATTACAGTATGAACTTTTTTAGTTTATTTTATTTAGTTACTTGGTGGTTTAAATAAAATTTAGTTATGTCTACTTAGTCTCAAAAAATTTATTCATAACATATAATAAATACAACTTGATAGACTAAATTAGAAAAATAAGGAGAGGATACCATGAGGTGTTGCTTTGAAAAGGTCTATGATCCATGACTTAGTTTTACTTGAATAGAAAATGGACAATATATAATAAATATTTATGATAAAATAAAAAATAGAGGAGTATCAATATGAAACAAACAGTTAAAAAATTAGCCCTTGTAGCGAGCATTGCAGCAACATTAGGTGGAAGTGTAGCAGTAGTATCGGCCGCGGTTAAGTATCCAGATGGTGGTGTCTGGACGTATGGTTCAGGTGACGGAGGTGCTTACTCAAACTACTATCACTCTTCAGAATATCATAGCTCAACAGTTGTTAGTAGAAAAACTGGTTCATCTGATAAGGGATATGCTGGTGCTGGAGGGACTTCTCGTGCATGGATTCGTACTTCTTGGGGAGAGAAAGTTGCATTCTACTATAATGTTTAGAATGGTATAGCCCTATTGTTTAGCTTTACTTGGTCACCTTCTCACTAAGTGACCAAGTAACTTTTTGGAGGAAATGATGAAACGTTTATTTATTTTGATTTCAATGGTATTGGTATCGCTTTATATGGTGATAACTTCCGTTGACCATCGAGAAGAGATTTTATTTGGTAACTATCCTTCTGTTGATGTGACAGGAATGGTGATAAATCAACCAGTAGCTAGTCGCGAAGAGGTGACAGAGGCTTTGAGTCACTTGGCGGTAGAGCATAATAGTCTCATCGCCCGTCGGATTGTTGAGCCAAATGAAGCTGGAGAAACACGCTTTATCTATGCCACTTATGGTGAGGGAGAGCTTCCAGAAGGTCTGACCATTTCCTCCAAGGAGAGTTCAGAAACGAGTGATTTATTAGGGTCTTACTTGATTGTGTCAGGAAGTTTGGATGGAGTGAGTTTACAGACCACCTTGAAAGAACTTGGTTATCAAGGCTTTGTTTCGAATGGAGAAGATCCATTTTCGATAGTCTTATTATTGGCGGCCACCCCTATGGGGCTACTGAGTCTAGCTATTTTTCTGCTGACCTTTATGAGTCTGACCCTGATTTATCGGATCAAGTCCCTTCGTCAAGCAGGGATTCGCTTAATAGCTGGTGAGAGCTTGTTTGGGGTGGCTCTCAGACCAGTGTTAGAAGATGTGAGACAGCTTATCTGCTCAGTGCTGGTATCCAGTCTTTTGGGATTGGGGATTCTCTGGTATCAAGGTGCCTTGTTTATGGCAACGGTACAACTGGTCATCATTGGTCTTTTGCTTTATGGATTGGCCTTGGTAGGGATTTCTACCTTATTAAGTATCGTGTATCTACTTGGTTTACAAGAAAATAGTCTGGTGGATCTATTGAAAGGGAAACTCCCTCTCAAACGTATGATGACATTGATGATGGTGGGGCAACTCTTGGCCGTGCTGGTGGTCGGCTCGAGTGCGACTGCTCTCCTACCCCACTACCGTGAAATGCAGGAAATGGAGAGAGCTAGCGATAAATGGAGCCAGTCCTCAGACCGTTACCGTCTATCCTTTGGTTGGTCTAGTGCATTTGCCGATGAAGAAGGAATGCGTAAGGATAATCGTGAGTGGCAGACATTTACTGAAGAACGGTTAGCCAATACAGACTCTTTTTATATTATGAGCAATGTTGACAATTTCTCAGATGGAGCAGAAGTGGACCTAGATGGCAATCGTCTCAATGACTACACACCGTCAGGGAATGTCATCTATGTCTCACCGCGCTATCTGATAGAAGAAAAGATTACCGTTTCTTCAGAGTTTATGGATAAGATGCAAAACTTGTCTGAGGGAGAGTTTGGGCTGATCTTGCCTGAGAGCTTGCGAGAGCAGTCTGCCTACTATCAAGGATTATTTACAGATTACCTGCAAAACTTTTCATCTGAAAGTGTAGAAGTGACGAGTCAGAAACACTACCTCCCACAGGTAACGCTAGCTTTTACAGAAACAGGACAGGAACGCTTCCTCTATAACGATGGGTACAAGACGACACGCCAGTACCTAAAAGATCCGATTATTGTAGTTTTAACGCCGCAAGCGACTGGAACAAGACCTGTTGCAGGGATGTTATGGGGAACTACGGCTAATAGTGCCTTGAAATTAGATCAATATCAAGACAGCATCACAGCTCTAAAAGAGCAAGGTCTGTATCACAAGGTCTCTTATTTGGTAAAAAGCCAGCTATTTTTTGCCAAGGTACTAAATGACAAACGGATGGAGTTCTACTCTCTCCTTATTGGGACTATTTTGACTCTATCTACGGCTATCTTGTTATTTGATTCCATGAATCTTCTCTATTTTGAGCAGTTTAGACGGGAGATCATGATTAAACGTCTTTCTGGTATGACAATCTATGAGCTTCATGGCAAGTACTTACTGGCGCAAGGAGGAGTTCTCTTACTTGGGCTAATCCTATCTAGTGTTTTGACAGGAGATAGCTTGATTAGCGCTCTAGTTGTAGCTTTGTTTACGCTTAACGCTCTGTTGATTTTAGTTAGACAGGATAAAAAAGAAGAAGCTGGTAGCATGGCAGTATTGAAAGGAAAATAAGATGATTGATATTCAAGGATTGGAAAAGAAGTTTAATGACCGCGCGATTTTCTCTGGTTTAAATCTCAAGTTGGAGAAGGGCAAGGTTTATGCCTTAATCGGTAAGAGTGGAAGCGGAAAGACGACTCTGCTGAATATCTTAGGTAAACTAGAAAAGATAGATGGAGGAAGGGTTCTCTATCAGGGGAAAGATTTAAAAACCATTCCCACTCGTGAGTATTTTCGAGACCAGATGGGCTATCTCTTTCAAAATTTTGGCCTCTTAGAAAACCAATCAATCAAAGAGAATTTGGATTTGGGCTTTGTTGGTCAGAAAATCTCAAAAGTAGAACGTTTGGAAAGGCAAGTGGAGGCTTTAGAAAAAGTTAATCTAGGGTATTTGGATCTAGAACAAAAAATTTATACCTTATCTGGGGGAGAGGCTCAACGAGTTGCCCTTGCGAAGACTATTTTGAAAAATCCACCCTTGATTTTGGCAGATGAACCAACAGCAGCTCTTGATCCTGAAAATTCAGAGGAGGTTATGAATCTCTTGGTGGGCTTGAAAGATGAAAATCGAATTATCATCATTGCGACCCATAATCCCCTAGTCTGGAATAAGGCCGATGAAATCATTGATATGAGGGAGCTTGCTCATGTGTGAAAAAATCCGTATTCGCAGGGTATCTGATTATCCTAGTGCCAGAGGTGGTTTAGAAGATATTCTCATCATGGAAAATATGACCAATCATCTCCTTTTGGTTCAAATCCGAGTGAATGGCTATTTGCTTGATTTTGCTAGTATTGAAGGGCAAAGGCAAAAGCATTATCGTTTGAAAAATTTACCTCAAACGGTTGAACTGACAGTGGACGACGTGGAGGAGGATGTAGATTTGACCCTACCTGAAAATCGAAGTTATAAAGAAGCTGATTTTTTCGAACGGATGTTTCGAGAGAACCGCTAAGTCCACCTTTAAAGATTTTCAAGACTATCTTTCTTCATGAGAGAAGATAGTTTTTTGGTATGATTTTCACCCCCAAAATACAAGGGGAATGTGTTACAATAGTAGTAACAGATAATAGAAAAGAGAATAGATGAGAATTGCAGATTATAGCGTGACCAAGGCAGTGCTAGAGCGTCACGGTTTTACCTTTAAAAAATCCTTTGGGCAAAATTTCCTGACGGATACTAATATCCTTCAAAAGATCGTGGATACGGCTGAAATTGATGACCAGGTCAATGTTATCGAAATCGGGCCAGGGATTGGTGCCTTGACGGAGTTTTTGGCTGAGCGTGCGGCTCAAGTCATGGCATTTGAGATCGACCATCGTTTGGTGCCAATCCTAGCAGATACCCTGCGTGATTTTGACAATGTTACTGTAGTCAACGAGGACATTCTCAAGGTCGATTTGGCTCAACATATCCAGAATTTCAAAAATCCTGACCTGCCAATCAAGGTAGTGGCTAACTTGCCTTATTACATCACGACACCTATTCTCATGCACCTAATCGAGAGTGGGATTCCTTTTAGTGAGTTTGTGGTTATGATGCAGAAAGAAGTGGCGGATCGCATCTCCGCTCAGCCGAATACCAAGGCTTATGGTAGCTTGTCGATTGCGGTGCAGTACTACATGACTGCCAAGGTTGCCTTTATCGTGCCTCGGACTGTCTTTGTGCCAGCGCCAAATGTGGACTCGGCTATCTTGAAAATGGTGCGTCGTCCAGAACCAGCTGTAGCAGTGGAAGACGAGAACTTCTTCTTTAAGGTTTCCAAGGCAAGTTTCACCCATCGCCGCAAGACCTTATGGAATAACTTGACAGGTTACTTTGGTAAGACTGAAGAGGTCAAGGATAAGCTGACCAAGGCTTTGGACCAAGCAGGCTTGTCACCAAGTGTACGTGGGGAAGCTCTCAGCTTGGAAGAATTTGCCAGCCTAGCAGATGCACTTAAAGGGCAAGGACTCTAAGATGCAGGGACAAATCATTAAAGCCTTGGCAGGCTTCTACTATGTAGAGAGTGAGGGCAAGGTTTATCAGACACGGGCGCGTGGAAATTTCCGTAAAAAAGGTCACACACCCTACGTTGGGGATTGGGTAGATTTCTCTGCGGAGGAAAATTCAGAGGGCTATATTCTCAAGATTCACGAACGGAAAAATAGTCTGGTCCGTCCGCCCATTGTCAATATCGACCAAGCTGTAGTAATCATGTCCGTCAAGGAACCTGAATTTAACAGCAATTTGCTGGATCGGTTCTTGGTTCTCTTGGAGCACAAGGGCATTCATCCCATCGTTTATATTTCTAAAATGGATTTGTTGGAAGATAGAGGCGAACTGGATTTTTACCAACAAACCTATGGTGACATCGGCTATGACTTTGTGACCAGTAAAGAGGAACTCCTGCCCTTGTTAACAGGCAAGGTTACAGTCTTTATGGGGCAGACAGGTGTTGGAAAATCAACCCTTCTCAATAAAATCGCACCAGACCTCAATCTTGAAACAGGAGAAATATCAGACAGTCTGGGTCGCGGGCGCCACACTACTCGAGCTGTTAGTTTTTACAACCTTAATGGGGGTAAAATCGCAGATACACCAGGTTTTTCATCGCTGGATTATGAAGTAACAACGGCTGAAGACCTCAATCAGGCCTTCCCAGAGATTGCTACTGTTAGCCGAGATTGTAAGTTCCGTACTTGTACCCATACCCATGAGCCGTCCTGTGCAGTGAAGCCAGCAGTGGAAGAAGGGACTATTGCCAGCTTCCGTTTTGACAACTACCTGCAATTCCTCAGTGAAATTGAAAATCGTAGAGAAACCTACAAAAAAGTCAGCAAAAAAATTCCAAAATAAGGAGAAACCTATGTCTCAATACAAGATTGCTCCGTCAATTCTGGCAGCAGATTATGCCAACTTTGAACGTGAAATCAAACGCTTAGAAGCAACTGGGGCAGAATATGCCCATATCGATATTATGGATGGTCATTTTGTACCGCAAATCAGTTTTGGTGCAGGTGTGGTCGAAGCTCTTCGTCCTCATAGTAAGATGGTCTTTGACTGCCACTTGATGGTAGCTAATCCAGAGCATCATTTAGAAGACTTTGCGCGTGCAGGTGCCGATATCATCAGCATCCATGCGGAAGCAACGCCTCATATTCATGGCGCCCTTCAAAAAATTCGTTCACTCGGAGTTAAGCCTTCAGTCGTTATCAATCCTGGCACACCAGTTGAAGCCATCAAGCACGTCCTTCATCTAGTTGAGCAAGTTTTAGTCATGACGGTTAATCCAGGTTTTGGTGGGCAAGCCTTTCTACCAGAGACCATGGATAAAGTCCGTGAGTTGGTTGCTTTTCGTGATGAAAAAGGCTTGAACTTTGAAATCGAAGTGGATGGCGGGATTGATGATCAAACTATTGCCCAAGCCAAAGAAGCTGGTGCGACCGTTTTTGTAGCAGGTTCCTATGTCTTTAAGGGAGATGTCAATGAGCGAGTACAAACTCTCAGAAAACAACTGGACTAAGGTTGCCGTTTTTGCAGGCGGAGACCGTGGTCATTATCGGACGGACTTTGATTGCTTTGTTGGTGTGGATCGGGGCTCGCTCTGGGTCTTGGAGGAAAATTTACCTCTTGCTCTAGCGGTTGGAGATTTTGATTCTGTCACTGCAGAAGAGCGACAGGTGATTCAAAAACGTGCCCAGCATTTTGTTCAAGCCCGACCAGAAAAGGATGATACAGATCTGGAATTGGCTCTCTTAACCATCTTTGAACAAAATCCTCAGGCCCAGGTCACTATTTTCGGTGCTCTGGGTGGCCGTATTGATCACATGCTGGCCAATGTTTTTCTTCCTAGCAATCCCAAGTTGGCGCCTTATATGCGCCAGATAGAAATTGAGGATGGACAAAATTTGATTGCCTATTGTCCAGAAGGGACCAGTCAGCTAGAACCCCGTTTAGACTACGACTATCTAGCTTTTATGCCGGTTCGGGATAGCCAGCTGACCATTCTTGGAGCCAAGTATGAGTTAACTGAGGAAAATTTTTTCTTTAAAAAAGTGTACGCTTCTAACGAATATATAGATAGGGAAGTTTCGGTGACTTGCCCAGATGGCTATGTGGTCGTGCTGCATAGCAAGGACAGGAGGTAGGATGGAAAGTTTACTTGTTCTATTATTGATTGCCAACCTAGCTGGTATCTTTCTGATTTGGCAAAGGCAGGATAAGCAGGAAAAACATCTAAGTAAGATCTTGGAGGATCAGGCAGATCACTTGTCAGACCAGTTGGATTACCGCTTTGAACAAGCAAGACAAGCCAGCCAGTTAGATCAAAAAGATTTGGAAGTGTCTGTCAGTGACCGTTTGCAAGAAGTGAGAATTGAATTGCACCAAGGTCTGACTCAGGTTCGTCAAGAAATGACAGATAATCTCCTCCAAACCAGAGACAAGACTGACCAACGTCTCCAAGCCTTGCAGGAATCAAATGAGCAACGCTTGGAACAAATGCGCCAAACAGTCGAGGAAAAACTAGAAAAGACCTTACAGACACGCTTGCAGGCTTCCTTTGAGACAGTTTCCAAACAACTGGAGTCGGTCAATCGTGGCCTTGGAGAAATGCAGACAGTTGCCCGTGATGTCGGCGCCCTTAACAAGGTTCTCTCTGGAACCAAAACGCGAGGGATTCTTGGAGAATTGCAACTGGGGCAAATCATCGAAGACATCATGACCCCTGCCCAGTATGAACGAGAATATGCAACGGTTGAAAACTCTAGTGAACGAGTGGAGTACGCAATCAAGTTACCCGGACAAGGCGATCAGGAATACGTCTACCTACCAATTGACTCTAAGTTTCCACTGGCAGATTATTACCGCCTAGAAGAAGCATATGAAGCAGGTGACAAGGGTGAGATTGAACGCTGTCGTAAGTCGCTCCTAGCCAGCGTCAAACGCTTTGCCAAGGATATCAGGAACAAGTACATAGCACCGCCTCGAACGACCAATTTTGGAGTTTTGTTTGTGCCAACAGAAGGTCTCTACTCAGAAATCGTCCGCAATCCGGTCTTCTTTGATGACTTGAGACGGGAGGAGCAGATTATTGTCGCAGGTCCAAGTACCCTATCAGCCCTTCTTAACTCCCTATCAGTTGGCTTCAAAACTCTAAATATCCAAAAGAGTGCCGACCATATCAGTAAGACTCTTGCCAGTGTTAAGACCGAGTTTGGTAAGTTTGGTGGCATTCTGGTCAAGGCACAAAAACACCTCCAACATGCCTCTGGCAATATTGATGAATTATTAAACCGTCGTACCACAGCTATCGAGCGGACGCTCCGTCACATTGAGTTGTCAGAAGGTGAGCCTGCGCTTGATCTACTCCATTTCCAAGAAAATGAGGAAGAATATGAAGATTAGTCACATGAAAAAAGACGAGCTGTTTGAAGGCTTTTACCTAATCAAATCAGCTGACCTGAGACAAACTCGCGCTGGGAAAAACTACCTAGCTTTTACCTTCCAAGATGATAGTGGCGAGATTGAAGGGAAACTCTGGGATGCCCAACCTCATAACGTTGAGGCCTTTACAGCAGGCAAGGTTGTCCACATGAAAGGACGCCGAGAAGTTTATAACAACACTCCACAGGTCAATCAAATTACTCTCCGCCTGCCTCAACCTGGCGAACCCAATGATCCAGCTGATTTCAAGGTCAAGTCGCCAGTTGATGTCAAGGAAATCCGTGACTATATGTCGCAAATGATTTTTAAAATTGAAAATCCTGTTTGGCAACGGATTGTCCGAAAGCTCTACACCAAGTATGATAAGGAATTTTACTCTTATCCAGCAGCCAAGACCAACCATCATGCCTTTGAAACGGGTTTGGCCTATCATACGGCAACCATGGTGCGTTTGGCAGATGCTATTAGCGAAGTCTATCCTCAGCTCAATAAGAGCCTGCTCTATGCAGGGATTATGCTGCATGACTTAGCTAAAGTCATTGAGTTGACGGGGCCAGACCAGACCGAGTACACAGTGCGAGGCAATCTCCTTGGGCATATTGCTTTGATTGATAGCGAAATTACTAAAACAGTTATGGAACTTGGCATCGATGATACCAAGGAAGAAGTCGTTTTGCTCCGCCACGTCATCCTCAGTCACCATGGCTTACTTGAGTATGGAAGTCCAGTCCGTCCACGCATTATGGAAGCAGAGATTATCCATATGATTGACAATCTGGATGCTAGCATGATGATGATGTCAACAGCTCTTGCTTTGGTGGATAAGGGAGAGATGACCAATAAAATCTTCGCTATGGACAATCGTTCCTTCTATAAACCAGATTTAGATTAATAATTTAAGAAAAACGAGCATTTTTAGGATAAGAATGTTCGTTTTTTTATGTGAATATGGTATAATAGATAAAATATCAAAATTAAATGAAGTGGGAAATAGAAATGAAATTAAGAAGAAGTGATCGGATGGTTGTCATTTCCAACTATTTGATTAATAATCCTTATAAACTAACTAGTCTCAATACTTTTGCTGAAAAGTATGAATCTGCTAAATCATCCATCTCAGAAGATATCGTGATTATCAAACGTGCCTTTGAGGAAATCGAAATCGGCCACATCCAGACTGTAACTGGGGCTGGTGGTGGTGTCATCTTCACACCATCAATCTCAAGCCATGATGCCAAGGAAATGGTTGAGGACTTGCGTGCTAAGTTATCAGAAAGTGACCGTATCTTGCCTGGTGGCTATATCTACTTGTCAGATTTGCTTAGCACACCAGCTATCTTGAAAAATATTGGACGCATTATTGCCAAGAGCTTTATGGACCAAAAAATTGACGCGGTTATGACAGTAGCGACAAAGGGTGTGCCACTTGCAAATGCAGTTGCCAATGTCCTCAATGTCCCTTTTGTCATTGTGCGCCGTGACTTGAAAATTACCGAAGGTTCAACTGTCAGCGTCAACTATGTTTCAGGTTCAAGTGGTGACCGTATTGAAAAAATGTTCCTTTCAAAACGCAGTCTTAAGGCAGGAAGTCGTGTCTTGATTGTGGATGACTTCTTGAAAGGCGGAGGAACGGTCAACGGGATGATTAGTCTCTTGCGTGAGTTCGATTCAGAGTTGGCAGGTGTCGCAGTCTTTGCGGACAATGCCCAAGAAGAACGTGAAAAGCAATTTGACTACAAGTCACTCTTGAAAGTAACCAATATTGATGTCAAGAACCAAGCCATCGATGTTGAGGTTGGCAATATCTTTGACGAAGATTAAGAGATAGAACTAAAGGTTGGAACGATTGTCCCAGCCTTTCTTTGCAAATAGAATAGAAGGAAGCTTATGAAAACACCATTTATCAATAAAGAAGACTTAGAAGCGATTGTTGCCGAGTTCCCGACACCCTTTCACTTGTATGATGAGAAAGGGATTCGTGAAAAAGCACGAGCTGTCAACCAAGCCTTTTCGTGGAACAAGGGCTTTAAGGAATATTTTGCGGTTAAGGCTACTCCAACACCAGCTATCTTGAAAATCCTCCAAGAGGAAGGTTGCGGTGTGGACTGCTCTAGTTATGTGGAGCTTTTGATGAGCCATAAACTGGATTTTCCAGGTTCTGAGATCATGTTCTCTTCAAACAACACGCCAGACAAGGAATACGCCTATGCGCGTGAATTGGGTGCGACCATTAACTTGGATGCCTTTGAAGATATTGAACATCTGGAGAGAGCGGCAGGCATTCCAGAGATTATCTCTTGTCGTTACAACCCTGGAGGTGTTTTTGAGCTAGGAACAGATATTATGGATAATCCTGGAGAAGCCAAGTTTGGCATGACCAAGGACCAGCTCTTTGAAGCTTTTGCCATCTTGAAGGAAAAAGGAGCCAAGACTTTTGGGATTCACTCCTTCCTAGCGTCCAATACCGTGACCCATCTCTATTATCCAGAGTTGGCTCGTCAGCTTTTTGAATTGGCTGTTGAAATCAAGGAAAAGTTGGGCATTTCGCTAGACTTTATCAATCTTTCTGGCGGTATTGGTGTCAACTATCGTCCTGAGCAGGAGCCAAATGATATCGCCTTGATTGGTGAGGGAGTTCGTAAGGTGTATGAAGAGGTTCTTACGCCAGCAGGTCTTGGTCAGGTTAAGATTTTCACCGAATTGGGTCGTTTTATGCTAGCCCCTCACGGTGCTTTGGTCACAAGAGTCACTCATAAGAAGGAAACCTACCGTACCTATCTAGGTGTGGATGCATCAGCAGTCAACCTCATGCGTCCAGCTATGTATGGAGCCTACCATCATATTACTAACATGACACATCCAGATGGACCAGCTGAAGTGGTAGATGTGGTTGGTTCACTCTGTGAAAACAATGATAAATTTGCAGTGAATCGCGAGTTACCTCATACAGAAATCGGTGATTTGCTGCTAATTCATGATACAGGTGCCCACGGTTTTTCAATGGGCTACCAGTATAATGCCAAATTACGTTCTGCGGAAATCCTCTATACTGAAGAAGGTAAAGCCCGTCAAATCCGCCGTGCAGAGCGCCCTGAGGACTATTTTGCAACCTTGTATGGCTTTGATTTTGAAGAATAAAATGATAAGTAATTGAAAATGAAATTGAAAAACAGATTGCTTTCTAAAAAATAGGCAAAAATCTTGTTTTTCCTTCAAGTCGTGATATAATAAAACTATAAAACGTTTTCAAGGAAGGTAACGATATGTCTGAAGAAACAATTGATTATGGACAAGTGACAGGAATGGTGCATTCGACAGAAAGCTTTGGGTCAGTAGATGGGCCTGGTATTCGCTTTATTGTCTTTTTGCAGGGCTGTCACATGCGTTGCCAGTATTGCCACAACCCGGACACTTGGGCTATGGAGTCCAATAAATCACGTGAACGGACGGTAGATGATGTCTTGACAGAGGCCTTGCGCTACCGCGGTTTCTGGGGAAATAAGGGTGGGATTACAGTCAGTGGAGGAGAAGCCCTCTTGCAGATTGATTTCTTGATTGCCCTCTTTACCAAGGCCAAAGAACACGGAATCCACTGTACCTTGGATACCTGTGCCCTTCCTTTCCGTAATAAACCACGTTACCTTGAAAAGTTTGACAAACTCATGGCTGTCACTGACTTGGTTCTCTTGGATATCAAGGAAATCAATGAAGAACAGCACAAGATTGTTACTAGCCAAACCAATAAAAACATCCTGGCCTGTGCCCAGTATCTATCAGATATTGGGAAACCTGTCTGGATTCGCCACGTGCTAGTTCCAGGTTTGACAGATAGAGATGATGACTTGATTGAACTTGGTAAGTTCGTCAAGACCCTCAAAAATGTGGATAAGTTTGAAATTCTACCATATCATACCATGGGAGAATTCAAGTGGCGTGAATTGGGAATTCCATATTCCCTCGAAGGGGTTAAACCACCAACAGCAGATCGCGTCAAGAACGCTAAAAAACTCATGGATACCGAAAGTTATCAAGACTATATGAAACGTGTACATGGATAAAAAAGAAGCCTGATGGAAACATCGGGCTTTTAAATTTACACAAATATAGATAATTAAATGAAACAAAATTTTATACTCTTCGAAAATCTCTTCAAACCACGTCAGCGTCGCTTTGTCGTATATATGTGACTGACTTCGTCAGTCTTATCTACAACCTCAAAACCGTGTTTTGAACAGCCTGCGGCTAGCTTCTTAGTTTACTCTTTGATTTTCATTGAGTATTAAATCTTTTTTACTCTCTAAATTCTGAAAAAAATCCGAAAATGAATGTGTAAGATATAGTTACTTTTAGAGATATTAAATAGAATAGGAGAACATCATGGAACAAAGTATTACCATTAAAAATTTATGTAAGTCGTATGGCCAAACTCAAATTTTAAAAGATATTTCTTTTGAAGCAAAAGCAGGTAGAGTGACTGCTTTTCTGGGTCCAAATGGTGCCGGCAAAAGTTCAACCTTACGTATTTTATTAGGATTAAACAAAGCAACATCTGGTCTTACCAAAATTGGAGATCAAACTTATGAGGAATTAAAATTTCCTCTAAAGACTGTAGGAGCTTCATTTGACAGTGTAGGTGCTCCTGATTATCGGACTGTTTATCAACATTTGAAAATTGTTGCTGCTAGTAATGGGATATCCAGTCAGCGAATTGATCAAGTCTTGGATATGGTGGATATTAGCCATAAGAAAAAATCTAAAATTGGGAAATTATCATTAGGAGAAGGACAACGATTAGGAATTGCAACAGCTCTATTAGGAAATCCTCAATATCTGATATTGGATGAACCAACTAATGGGTTGGATCCAAGAGGAATTCGGTGGTTTAGAGAGTTTATAAAAAAACAAGCTCAAGAAGGGAAGACAGTCTTGCTATCATCTCATATATTATCGGAAGTGGAAGCAGTAACAGATGATGTAGTTATCATAAATAAAGGAAAAGTTCTTATAAAAGGCACTTTACAAGAAGTGATGAAAAATCTTTCTTCACTAGAAGAAGTCTTCTTTAGTTTAACAGAGGGAGGAAAGTGACATGGCACTTATATACTCTCTTCATTCTGAAATATTGAAATTGCTTTATAGGAGAGCTACTCATGTTGTATTATTCTTGATACTGGTATTTCAAACGTTTTTAGCAAATATTGGTGCTTCTCAAATTGTTTCAGTTGGTATCCATGCTACACCAGAGACAAATCCAGATTTAGCAGAGGCCATACCTCCTATTGAATTTTTAGGTTTTGATGTCACTTTATTTGGTGTTTTTATTATGATTATCCTAGGCTCAATTTACGGAGCCGAGGAGTACAAAGGCTCTGCGATTCGTACAAGCCTCCTCTCTATTACAAATCGAAGTACTTTCCTAGTTTCAAAAACATTAGTTTGGCTTATATTTTCTTTCATCATTTCCTTTCTATCAATATTCCTTACGATTAACATGACACATTATGTTTTAGGACAAGATGGCTTATTGCTTTTTTTACTAAATGGAACAGTTTGGTTCTATATATTTTTAGCCAGTATAGCTTGGACTTTGTTGGGACTGCTGGCCTATATTATGGCTTTGACATTTAAAACAGCCATTGTTCCTCTATTATTTTTGCTTCCTCAAGTCTACAATTTAGGAACATTCTTAGCAAACTATATCTCAGCTGCAAAATTTCTTCCAGTTGCATTGGGGCAAGGATTGATTGCTACATCTCCTCAAATTTTAGAACATAATAGTTTACAAAATATTTTACTTTTACTTTGTTGGAACTTCTCATTCTTAACTTTAGCAATCTACCGATTACTTAAGTCAGATATCGGAGGAGGTGAATAAGTTGAAAGAGCAACTTAAAAGTGAATATCTCAAGTTTATGATGAATCCTTGGCACTGGTTGATTATAGGTGCTCTATTACTGTGTGTTCCGGCGATGGTTGTTTTTTTAAATAGTAAGCCAGACCAGTTGACTCTACAGTTTGTTTTGGAACAGCTACTGCAAAGTCTCTATTTAGGACAGGCAGGTTTCATTAGTCTAGCGGTTCTATTTATAGGTCAAGAATTTACAGGTTCTAGCCTTCGTACCAGTTTTCTTACCTGTCCAAATCGTTTGAAATTTATAATATCTAAACTAGCTATTCTATTATGTATGGAAATTGTCCTATTGGCCGCTGTAATATCATTATGTATACTACTCGCCCAAGGATACTACAATATCAATCTTTTGAGCGATATTAAACATGTTCTGACAATTCTATTTCCAGCATGTATTTCTATTCTAACCTTCTCTCTTTTAAGTAGTATTTTTGTATTTATTTCCCAGTCTTTTATCTTAATTTTGGGAATCAGTTTATCCCTTTTATTGGGGTTGGGACAAATGTTGCTACAATTCAGTTCTTTTTTTAGAAATTTACCATTACTAGCTAGTATGAATTGTTTTTATACCCATCCCTTGTCGCTTTATTATCCAGTGTGGCAAGGCTTAGGGATACAAATAGTTTGGTTATTAATTGTTTTTGTATTTGCTACACTGATACTTATAGGAAGAAATGTACGCTAGAGACAGGGGATATCCTGTCTTTTTCTCGGTTAGTGCTATAATATAGTTAGGAGGGTGAGTTATGGCTTATAAAATTTTGGTGGTAGATGATGATCTTGCTATTCTTCGCCTAATAAAAAAAGTACTAGAATATGAAAAATATGAAGTAGTCATACGAAATAAGATAGAAGAGATTGATCTTTGTGATTTTACAGGATTTGACTTGATTTTATTAGATATTATGATGCCTGTTAGTGGTTTAGAAATCTGTCAGATGATTCGCGAGCAGATAACTGTTCCTATCTGTTTTATAACTGCTAAGGATATGGATGAAGATTTAGTAGCTGGAATCAATGCAGGTGCTGATGATTATATTATGAAGCCCTTTAGTATGCAAGAATTGTTAGCACGTGTTAAAATGCACTTACGTCGTGAAGAACGGATTAAAGGAAATGTTCATCAAATAAAGATTGGGAAGCTTATACTATATACGGATAGTAAGGAACTATTTGTAAACGATGATAAGATTGCTCTGACAAGGAGAGAATTTGACATAGTGAATCTTTTGGCAAGCAACCCAAGTAAAATATATTCTATTGAGGAAATTTATAATTATCTATATCCACAAAGTTCAGAAGCGCTTTTACGTTCGGTTTCAGAGTACATTTATCAAATTCGTCAAAAGCTGAAACCTTATCAATTAAATCCAATTAAAACCTTGTACGGTGGAGGATATCAATGGGTAGAATCAAAAGTTTTAGACAATTAATTCGAGAAACCTGTTGGAGAATTATTTGGCAGTTTATTCTTGGCTTACTAATGGCCTATCTTATTCCCTTAGCTTCAGTATCTATACAAATAAATGAAGATGGGAAACCTCTAAACAATAGTGGTGTTCTATCAATCTTTTTTAATGTGTCATCATGGATATATATTTGTGTTTTATTGATTATTCTAATAAGTTATCACATTGGAAAATTGTTGAAAAAACTGAGTTATGAAATGACTTTGATTTATGAAAATAGTATGTGGTTGAAGAAGGAATGTACAGAAAGTTTAACGGTTAAAGAATTTCGCGAGACAGGAAATCGGATTATTGTGATGCAAGATAGAATTCGACAATTAATAGTTAATGAGAAACAGCAGAAGGAAGATTTGATGTTTCAGGTTTCAGCAGCTTCTCATGATTTAAAAACTCCCTTAACCATTATTAGGGGAAATGTGGAATTTTTGCAGACGATAACTGAAAACGACCAATCTCAAGAATGCTTAGCAGATATAGAAAGAGCTAGTCAACAGTTACTAGATTATTTCAATCAATTGATTCACTATTCTAAAACCTATTATGATGATGAGACAGGTTGGACGGAGTATTCCTCTTCAGATTTTATCAATGAATTAGAGAAAGAAGTCTCTTTTTTGATAAAAAATCAGATGAAGTTTTCTTTTGAACAAAATGTGAAAGGAACTGAAAACTATTATATAAATCAATCTCTTCTGATTCGTGCCATACAAAATATTTTAACAAATGCTTTGGAATACGCTGATAAACAGAATCCTAAAATTAAAATTAGAGTAGAGCAAGAGGGGAAGGAATTGAAAATAGGTATATGGAATAATGGTTCGGAATTTCCAGAGGAAGTTTTAACTAATTTTGGAAAGCTCTTTTATCGTATGGATAAAGCTAGATCGTATAAAGAGCAACATTATGGTATTGGACTAAGTTTTGTATGTAGAGTTGCAAAACTACACAAAGGCCGAGTTGAGCTTAGAAATAGAGACGAGGGAGCAGAAGTTTTAATAACTGTGAATTGTATTAAATCATAGTGATTTACTTGTTAATTTATGATTGAATAGTTTTTATATGTGAGCTTTTAAACTATTTAACTTTTTCGACTAGTATAAGATGTAACGGTAGATAATAAAAACGAATGATGATATCTAGTTGATGAAAACTATTTATCATTCATTCGTTTTTTAATTATTGGATAATTTACGTAGCTTTATCTCGAACGTTGTTTTCCAGCGTTGCGATTTTTGTGTTTTTTCTTGCTTGTGATAGCAGTTGGTTGTTCAGGAGTAACGTCTTTTCGTCCACTTGGTGTTGAGAAAGAACGTGCTTTTGGTGGGTTCTTGGCTAGTTCTTCACGGACTTTTTTGCGAAGTTTTGGACGAACGATATAGTTGACGATAAACTGTTGGAGAATCATCATGAAACCACCAACAACCCAGTAAAGTGTGACACTGGCTGGTGAGAAGAGGGAGAAGACGACGATCATGAGTGGGCTCATGTAAATCATTTTCTTGATCTGTTCTCTTTGCATTTCATCTTCTACTCCGTGAAGTGAAAGGAGCGATTGAAGATAGTAAAGGACACCTGCGCAGGCAACCAAAATCATACTTGGAGAACCTAGAGGAATGCCTAGGTAGCTTGCTTGAGCAACACCTTCAGTATGTTGGGCAGCAAAGTAGATAGCAGAGAAGAAAGGCATTTGAAGGAGGATAGGGAAACATCCTACACCGCCAAACATGCTGATGCCGTGCTCTTTTTGAGCGGCAAAGAGAGCTTGTTGGGCTTCGAGTTTTTCTTCTTGAGTAGTCGCTTCCTTGAGACGAGTTTGATGTGGCTCAAGGACGTGCTTGAGGGCGTTCATCTTTTCAGAGTGAAGCGTTGCCTTCCATGATTGGTAGATACCAAGTGGCAAGATAATCAAGCGTACGATAATGGTTACGATGATGATAGCGACACCGAAGCCTAGACCTTGATCAGTAGCGAAGTACTTGATAGCTTCTCCCATCGGAGCACCCAAGAAATCCCAAACGGGACCAATTGGCTTACCTGTTGCTTTATCAATCTGAACGCAACCAGTCAAGACTAGCAACATAGCCACTCCCATAGCTGAGAGTGCAAAACGTTTAATAGATTTCACTGTTTTTATTCCTTCTTTAAAAATTATACCTTTCTATTCTACTGTTTTTTTACAAAATATACAATAGTTCTAGAGACCTAATTTGCGATTTTAAAGTCAGGGTAGGGAGGAAAGTTGCTCAGTTGGACATCTAAGTAGCTGACTTTTGAAAAAGGTGTGGGTCCTTTTCGGATTTCTTGGATAAATTTTGCCATGGTAGCAGATGAGTCTGCTTGGGCTAAGATTTCGACTGTGCCATCGTCGTTATTCCATACCCGACCTGTGATACCACCAATTTCAAGTGCCAAGCTGTAAACACCCCAACGAAAGCCGACTCCTTGCACCCTACCTTGGGCAATCATTCTAACCTTTTGCATACCAAACCCCTTTGATTGTGTTATAATATTTCTATGACTATTATAACCTCAAAAGCCAATTCTGTGGTAAAAAATGCCAAGAAATTACACCAAAAAAAATACCGCAAGTCTGCTTATTTGATTGAAGGCTGGCACTTGTTTGAAGAAGCTGTTCAAGCTGGAGTGACGATTGAGAAAATCTTTGCCCTAGAAAGTTATCGAGAACAGTTAGTTGCTTTTCCGCAAACTGTCTGGGTATCAGAGGATATTTTGCTAGATTTGGCGGATTCTCAGACTCCACAGGGAATTGTTGCGGTGGTTCAAAAAGAAGAAGTAGAACAAACTGACTTTAGTCAGGGCAAGTTCTTGTTTTTGGAAGATGTGCAAGATCCTGGTAATGTGGGAACGATCATTCGAACTGCGGATGCAGCAGGTTTTACTGGAGTGATTGTTTCAGATAAATCGGCAGATACCTACAGTCTCAAGACTTTACGTTCCATGCAAGGCAGTCATTTTCATCTGCCTATTTACCGGATGTCTAATCAAGTGCTTCTCGAGAAAGCTAAAAAGGCAGGTATACATGTGCTGGCGACAACCCTATCTAAAGATTCTGTTGATTACAGAGAACTGCCTCCTATAGAAAATTTTGTACTAGTCATGGGAAATGAGGGTCAAGGAATTAGTTCCCTCATGGCTGAAAGTGCAGATCAATTGGTCCATATTAGCATGAAGGGGCAGGCGGAGAGTTTGAATGTTGCCGTTGCGGCCGGTATTTTAATTTTCCATTTAAGCTAATTTTAACTTTCTTTGTTATAATCAAGGAAAGATGTTCATAGAAAAGGAGAAAAGATGAATCACACTATTATTCACGACCGCGCAGGTCTCAATCAATTTTACGCTAAAGTCTATGCCTTTGTTGGTCTGGGGATCGGATTATCCGCTTTAGTATCAGGTCTTATGTTGACGGTCTTTCAATCTCAGTTGGTTTACTTTTTGATGCAGGGACGCCTCTGGTTGACCATTGCTACTTTTGCGGAGTTGGCCTTGGTTTTCGTTGCCAGTAGCATGGCCTTAAAGAATAGTCCAGCTGCTCTTCCAGTATTTTTACTTTACTCCGTTTTAAACGGCTTTACCCTCAGTTTTGTGGTGGCCTTCTATACTCCGGGTACAGTTTTATCCGCCTTTGTGTCGAGCGCCCTTCTCTTCTTTGTCATGGCGGCAGTCGGTATGTTCACCAAGAAAGATTTGAGTGGCCTTGGTCGGGCTATGATGGCGGCGCTTATCGGTTTGCTGATTGCCATGGTAGTTAATATTTTCTTGGCTAGTGGTTTCTTTGATTATATGATTAGCGTAGCCATGGTCTTGGTCTTCTCTGGGCTGATTGCTTGGGACAACCAAAGAATTCGTCTCGCTTATGAACAATCACAAGGCCGTGTAGCGACAGGTTGGGTTGTGTCAATGGCTCTCAGTATCTATCTTGATTTTATCAATCTCTTCCTAAGTATTCTACGTATCTTCGGTCGTAATGACTAGAAGGTCCCTAACATCAGTGTTCGAAGGAACACTGATTTTTTTCGTATTTGCTCTTTCCTTTTCTTGAAAATAGGTGTATAATGCTTTTAATTAATTTTTTGAGGAGTAGTTTATGAAGAAAAGTTTTATTCATCAACAAGAAGAGATTTCCTTTGTCAAAAACACTTTTACCCAGTATTTGAAAGATAAGTTAGAAGTTGTCGAAGTTCAAGGTCCTATCTTGAGCAGGGTTGGCGACGGGATGCAGGATAATTTATCAGGTGTGGAGAATGCCGTATCGGTCAAGGTTCTCCAAATTCCTGATGCTACTTATGAAGTGGTACATTCACTTGCTAAATGGAAACGCCATACCTTGGCTCGTTTTGGTTTCGGTGAAGGTGAAGGTCTTTTCGTCCACATGAAGGCCCTTCGTCCAGACGAAGATTCGCTTGATGCGACTCACTCTGTTTATGTTGACCAGTGGGACTGGGAAAAAGTCATTCCAAATGGACAACGCAACATTGCCTACCTAAAAGAAACAGTTGAGAAGATTTACAAGGCTATTCGCCTGACTGAGCTAGCTGTTGAAGCCCGCTATGACATCGAATCAATCTTGCCAAAACAAATCACTTTTATCCATACAGAGGAGTTGGTCGAGCGCTACCCAGACTTGACGCCGAAAGAGCGTGAAAATGCTATCTGTAAAGAATTTGGAGCAGTCTTCTTGATTGGTATCGGTGGTGAATTACCAGACGGTAAACCGCACGATGGACGTGCACCAGACTACGATGACTGGACAAGTGAGTCTGAAAATGGCTATAAGGGTCTGAATGGCGATATTCTTGTTTGGAATGAGTCTCTGGGTGGAGCCTTTGAATTGTCTTCTATGGGGATTCGTGTAGATGAAGAAACCCTTCGCCGTCAGGTAGAAATCACCGGTGATGAGGACCGTTTAGAATTGGAATGGCACAAGGCTCTATTGAATGGCCTATTCCCGTTGACAATCGGTGGAGGAATTGGACAATCTCGTATGGCTATGTTCCTACTTCGCAAGAAACACATCGGAGAAGTGCAAACAAGTGTTTGGCCTCAAGAAGTTCGCGATACTTACGAAAATATTTTGTAGAGAATCGAACCGCAAGGTTCGATTTTCTTTCTCTTTTCGCCCATAATTTGGTATAATAAACGGTATGAAAATCGTATCAGGAATCTATGGGGGACGTCCCCTCAAGACACTAGAAGGCAAGACGACAAGACCAACTTCGGATAAGGTTAGGGGAGCTATTTTTAACATGATTGGTCCCTACTTTGAAGGTGGACGAGTCTTGGACCTGTATGCAGGTAGTGGTGGTTTATCTATCGAGGCAGTATCGCGTGGCATATCCAGCGCTGTTTTGGTGGAGCGAGACCGTAAGGCTCAGGCTATCGTGGCTGAAAATATTCAGATGACCAAGGAAGTTGGAAAATTTCAACTCCTCAAGATGGATGCAGAAAGGGCATTGGAACAGGTAGCTGGAGAATTCGACCTCATTTTCTTAGACCCTCCTTATGCCAAGGAACAAATCGTAGCAGATATTGAAAAAATGGCTGAGAGAGAGCTTTTTTCTGAAGATGTCATGGTCGTGTGTGAGACGGATAAGGCCGTTGAACTTCCAGAAGAAATTGCCTGCCTGGGCATCTGGAAGGAAAAGATTTATGGAATTAGTAAGGTGACAGTCTATGTCAGATAAGATTGGCTTATTCACAGGCTCATTTGATCCGATGACAAATGGGCATCTGGATATCATTGAACGGGCGAGCAGACTTTTTGATAAGCTCTATGTCGGTATTTTTTTAAATCCCCACAAACAGGGATTTCTCCCTCTTAAAAATCGTAAACGGGGGCTAGAAAAGGCTTTGGAACATTTGGAAAATGTTGAAGTCGTGTTTTCACATGATGAATTGGTGGTTGATGTTGCAAAAAGACTGGGGGCTACCTTTCTGGTACGAGGCTTGAGAAATGCAACGGATTTGCAATATGAAGCCAGTTTCGATTACTACAATCATCAGCTGTCTCCTGATATAGAAACCATTTATTTACATAGCCGACCTGAACATCTCTATATCAGTTCATCAGGTGTTAGAGAGCTTTTGAAGTTTGGTCAGGATATTGCCTGCTATGTTCCTGATAGTATTTTGGAGGAAATAAGAAATGAAAAAAAAGATTAGATGGCCCTTATATGTCATTGCGGCCTTAATTGTGACTTTCTTGGCATTTGTAGTGCCCTTGCCCTACTATATAGAAGTTCCAGGTGGTTCGGAAGATATTCGCCAAGTCCTTAAAGTCAATGACACAGAAGATAAGGAAGCTGGTGCCTATCAATTTGTTACGGTTGGTGTCCAGCACGCTACTTTAGCCCATATGATTTATGCGTGGTTGACGCCTTTTACAGATATTCGTAGTGCCCAAGAGACTACAGGTGGCTCTTCTGATGTTGAATTTATGCGGATTAATCAATTCTACATGCAAACATCGCAAAATATGGCCAAGTATCAAGGGCTAAAAACAGCTGGTAAGGATATTGAACTAAAATATCTTGGGGTTTATGTTTTGACTGTGACGGATAATTCGACCTTTAAAGGGATTCTCAACATCTCTGATACAGTTACCGCAGTCAATGATCAGACCTTCGACAGTTCCAAAGATTTGATTGATTACGTCAATTCTCAAAAACTAGGGGACTCCGTCAAGGTAACTTATGAAGAGGATGGGCAAACCAAGTCTGCAGAAGGAAAAATCATTACTCTAGAAAATGGAAAAAATGGGATTGGAATCGGCTTGATTGACCGTACAGAAGTGACCAGTGATGTCCCAATTCGCTTTTCAACAGCTGGTATCGGTGGACCAAGTGCAGGTCTCATGTTTAGTCTGGCCATCTATACCCAAATAGCTGACCCTGGCCTTCGAAATGGCCGTATCGTTGCCGGTACAGGTACCATTGACCGTGATGGGAATGTGGGGGATATTGGAGGTATTGATAAGAAAGTTGTTGCTTCGGCTAGAGAAGGTGCTGCTATTTTCTTTGCCCCAGATAACCCTGTTAGCGAAGAAGAACAAAAAGCACATCCTGATGCTAAAAACAACTACCAAACAGCCCTGGAAGCAGCCAAAACAATCAAGACGGATATGAAAATCGTGCCTGTTAAAACTCTACAAGATGCAATTGATTACTTGAAAAACAATCCCTAGTTTTAAGTTAAGTTTCCAAACTAGCGCACAAACAGAGAAGATGGTATAATAGTCAAATGGTTCAATTATTATTCACTCTAAGCAGTCACATGCTCTTTATTTATGTGAGTTTTTACCTTTTAAAGGATCTTGTTAGATGGGAAAAGGTTTTAAAAGTGACAGCTGAGAATACAAGAAAAGTTCGTTTACTAGTAGCCTTTTTCAGCATTGTAATGGGCTATATCATGAGTTCTTTCTTTATCAGCCTATATCAGTTGTGGCAAGAAGCGCTTAGAGGATTATTATAAAATCAAATGTAAAGGAAGTAAGTATGGAAAAAATTGTGGTTCAAGGTGGCGATAATCGTCTGGTAGGAAGTGTTACGATCGAAGGAGCAAAGAATGCAGTCTTGCCGTTGTTGGCAGCGACTATTCTAGCAAGTGAAGGAAAGACCGTCTTGCAGAATGTTCCTATCTTGTCAGATGTTTTCACTATGAATCAGGTGGTTCGTGGTTTGAATGCCAAGGTGGATTTTAATGAAGAAGATCATCTTGTTGAGGTGGACGCGACTGGCGATATCACTGAGGAAGCTCCTTACAAGTATGTCAGCAAGATGCGTGCATCTATCGTTGTCTTGGGACCAATTCTTGCTCGTGTAGGTCATGCCAAGGTATCCATGCCAGGTGGTTGTACGATTGGTAGCCGCCCTATTGATCTTCATTTGAAAGGTCTGGAAGCCATGGGAGCTAAGATTAGTCAGACAGCTGGTTACATCGAAGCCAAGGCTGATCGCTTGCATGGCGCTCATATCTACATGGACTTCCCAAGTGTTGGTGCTACGCAGAACTTGATGATGGCAGCGACTCTAGCTGATGGGGTAACAGTGATTGAAAATGCTGCGCGTGAGCCTGAGATTGTTGACCTAGCTATTCTCCTCAATGAAATGGGAGCTAAGGTCAAAGGTGCTGGTACAGAGACCATTACCATTACCGGTGTTGACAAACTTCATGGTACGACTCACAATGTAGTCCAAGACCGTATCGAAGCAGGAACCTTTATGGTAGCTGCTGCCATGACTGGTGGTGATGTCTTGATTAAAGACGCTGTTTGGGAGCACAACCGTCCCTTGATTGCCAAATTGCTTGAAATGGGAGTGGAAGTGACAGAGGAGACTGAAGGGATTCGAGTTCGCTCTCAACTAGAAAATCTAAAAGCTGTTCATGTGAAAACCTTGCCCCACCCAGGATTTCCAACAGATATGCAGGCTCAATTTACAGCCTTGATGACCGTCGCAAAAGGGGAATCAACTATGGTGGAGACAGTTTTCGAAAATCGTTTCCAACATCTAGAAGAAATGCGTCGCATGGGATTGCACTCTGAGATTATCCGTGATACAGCTCGTATTGTGGGTGGTCAACCTTTGCAGGGGGCAGAAGTTCTTTCAACTGACCTTCGTGCCAGTGCTGCCTTAATTTTGACAGGTTTGGTAGCACAAGGAGAAACTGTAGTTGGTAAATTGGTTCACTTGGATAGAGGTTACTACCGTTTCCATGAGAAGTTGGCGCAGCTAGGCGCTAAGATTCAGCGGATTGAGGCAAGTGATGAAGATGAATAAGAAATCAAGCTACGTAATCAAGCGTTTACTTCTAGTCATTGTGGTACTGTTTTTAGGTGCTCTAGCCCTAGGTGTCGGCTTAATGGTAGGTTATGGAATTTTGGGCAAGGGTCAAGATCCATGGGCTATCCTGTCTCCAGCAAAATGGCAGGAATTGATCCATAAATTTACAGGAAATTAGGCTGGAGAACCAGTCTTTTTCTAGAGATAAGGAGAAAAATGGATAAAAAAACAAGACAGACACTGATCGGACTGCTAGTGTTATTGCTTTTATCTGCGGGAAGCTATTATATCAAGCAGATGCAGTCGACAGCTAATAGTCCCAAAACCAAGCTTAGTCAGAAAAAACAAGCGTCTGAAGCTCCTAGTCAAGCATTGGCAGAGAGTGTCTTAACAGATGCAGTCAAGAGTCAAGTAAAAGGGAGTCTGGAGTGGAATGGCTCAGGTGCTTTTATCGTTAATGGCAATAAAACAAATCTAGATGCCAAGGTTTCAAGTAAACCCTACGCTGATAATAAAACAAAGACAGTGGGCAAGGAAACCGTGCCAACGGTAGCTAATGCCCTCTTGTCTAAGGCTACTCGCCAGTACAAGAATCGTGAAGAAACTGGGAATGGTTCGACTTCATGGACTCCTCCAGGCTGGCATCAGGTTAAGAATCTAAAGGGTTCTTATACCCATGCGGTCGATAGAGGTCACTTGTTAGGCTATGCCTTAATCGGTGGCTTGGATGGTTTTGATGCCTCGACAAGCAATCCTAAAAACATTGCTGTTCAAACAGCCTGGGCAAATCAGGCGCAAGCTGAGGATTCGACTGGTCAAAACTACTATGAAAGCATGGTACGTAAGGCCTTGGATAAAAACAAGCGTGTCCGTTATCGTGTAACTCTTTATTATGCTTCAAACGAGGATTTAGTTCCTTCAGCTTCACAGATTGAAGCCAAGTCTTCAGACGGAGAATTGGAATTCAATGTTCTAGTTCCCAATGTTCAAAAGGGACTTCAACTGGATTACCGAACTGGAGAAGTGACTGTTACTCAGTAAAAGATAACATAAACTCCTATGTCACTTGTGGATATAGGAGTTCTTTCTTACTAGTTTAAGTAGGACTAGAATAGACACTGATACTCAATGAAAATCAAAGTGCAAACTAGAAAGTTAGCCGCAGGTTGCTTAAAGCACAGCTTTGAGGTTGCAGATGAACCTGACGTGGTTTGAAGAGATTTTCGAAGAGTATGAGAAAAAAATAATATGTACTGGACTATATTTTGTGATATAATAGAGGGTAAGATACTATTTTAGGAGAAGAACTATGGAAGACCCAAGTAGTCAGAATTTGTTGCTACAATTTGTTTTATTGTTTATCTTGACGGTGTTAAATGCCTTTTTCTCAGCCACAGAAATGGCCATGGTTTCTCTTAATCGTGCGCGGGTTGAACAAAAGGCAGAAGAAGGAGATAGACGTTATATCCGTCTGCTGAAGGTATTAGAAAATCCTAACCACTTTTTATCAACCATTCAAGTAGGGATTACCCTGATTACGATCTTATCAGGGGCGAGTTTGGCAGACACTCTGGGACGAGAAATTGCATCTTGGCTTGGAAATGGTGAAACATCTTATGCCGTTGCAAGTTTTCTATCTTTAGCATTTTTGACTTATATTTCCATCGTTTTTGGGGAATTGTATCCTAAGAGAATCGCTCTTAATCTAAAGGATGCCTTGGCGATTCGTACAGCGCCAGTTATTATTGGATTGGGGAAACTAGTTAGTCCCTTTGTTTGGCTCTTGTCTGCATCTACCAATCTCTTGAGTCGCTTGACTCCTATGACCTTTGACGATGCTGATGAAAAAATGACCCGTGATGAAATTGAGTACATGTTGACAAATAGTGAAGAAACACTAGATGCTGACGAAATTGAGATGTTACAAGGTATCTTTTCACTGGACGAATTAATGGCCAGAGAAGTCATGGTTCCTCGAACGGATGCCTTTATGGTTGATATTCAGGATGATAGTCAAACTATCATCCAAAGTATTTTAAAACAAAATTATTCTCGTATCCCTGTCTATGATGGAGACAAGGATAACGTGATTGGAATTATTCACACCAAGAGTCTTCTTAAGGCAGGCTTTGTGGACGGTTTTGACAATATTGTTTGGAAGAAAATCTTACAAGATCCACTTTTTGTTCCTGAAACTATTTTTGTGGATGACTTGTTAAAAGAATTGCGCAATACCCAAAGACAAATGGCAATCTTGCTAGATGAATACGGTGGGATGGCTGGTTTGGTGACCCTGGAAGACCTCTTAGAGGAAATCGTTGGGGAAATCGATGACGAAACAGATAAGGCTGAAATCGAAGTTCATAAAATTGGAGAAGATACTTATATTGTTCAAGGTACCATGAATCTCAATGATTTTAATGACTACTTTGATGTTGAACTGGAAAGTGATGACGTTGATACCATCGCTGGTTACTATTTGACAGGAGTGGGGACCATTCCAACGACTGAAAAGCTCAGCTATGAGTTGGTAAGCCAAAACAAACAGCTTATCCTAACCAATGATAAAGTGAAAAATGGACGTGTTACCAAGGTAAAAGTCCAAATTACCGAAGTTGAAATAGAAGAAGAAACAGAGTAAACTAGAGGCTTTTGTCATCATGCGTGACAAAGCTTTTTTCAGTTGATTTTAAAAGGGAATAGTATCCTCGAAAAACTCAGTCCCCAAATCCGCCCCAAAACTTTTCTAAATCTATCCTTATTTATCCAAAGAAAAAGAAAAAAGCCCTTCAAATTGGGCTTTCTGTTCATGTGAAACCTGATAAATCAAGTTATAGAAGGCGGTAGACGGATTTGAACCGACGATCAAGCTTTTGCAGAGCCGTGCCTTACCACTTGGCTATACCGCCTTAACGTTTATTATTATACCTTGAAAATGATTTTCAGTCAATAGCTTTTTCAGATTTTTTGTGTCAATAAGCCTAAATATTCTGAAAATTCGTTTACTTTTCTTGAAATCTATGGTATAATTGATGATAACCTATACTTTATCAGAGGAGTAAATAAATGAAAAAAAGTAGAGTCTTTGTTGCAGCAGGAGTTGCTTTATTGGCAACAGGTGTGTTAGTAGCTTGTGGGAATTCAAAATCATCTGATTCGACAGCTCCAAAAACCTATGGCTATGTCTATTCGGCTGACCCAGAAACATTAGATTATATTATTTCTGGAAAAGAGAGTACGAAAGTGGCTACTTCAAACGGGATCGATGGCCTCTTCACAAATGACAAATACGGGAATTTGACTCCTGCGGTTGCAGAAGACTGGTCTGTATCAAAAGATGGATTGACATATACCTACAAAATTCGTAAAGGTGTCAAATGGATGACATCCGATGGTGAAGAATATGCCGAAGTGACTGCTAAAGACTTCGTGAATGGATTGAAACATGCGGCAGATAAGAAATCAGAAGCTCTATATCTAGCTGAAACTTCTGTTAAAGGTTTATCTGATTATTTGGCTGGGAATTCAAAAGATTTCTCTACAGTAGGTGTTAAAGCGGTTGATGACTATACTCTTGAGTATACTTTGAACCAACCAGAACCTTACTGGAACTCTAAGATGGTTTATTCAATTTTCTGGCCATTAAACGAAGAATTTGAAAAATCAAAAGGCTCTGATTTTGCTAAAGCGACAGATCCTACATCATTGCTATATAATGGACCTTTCTTGCTTAAAGGTTTGACTGCTAAATCTTCTATCGAATTTGCTAAGAACGAGCAGTACTGGGATAAAGAGAATGTTCATTTAGATACAGCAACACTTGCATATTTTGATGGTTCGGACCAAGAATCACTTGAGCGTAACTTTACAAGTGGAGCTTATAGTTTTGCTCGTCTTTACCCAACAAGTTCAAACTTCTCAAAGGTAGAGGAGTCATACAAGGATAATATTTTCTACACTCCGTCAGGAGCTGGTATTGGAGGTTTAGGTGTAAATATCGATCGACAAAATTACAAATATACATCTAAAACGACAGATGAAGAGAAAACATCTACTAAGAAAGCTCTTCTTAACAAAGACTTCCGCCAAGCCTTGAACTTTGCCTTTGACCGTACAGGTTATTCTGCTCAAGTTAACGGTAAAGAAGGTGCTCCTCTCGCAGTTCGTAATTTATTTGTGAAACCAGACTTTGTGACTGCAGGCGAAAAAACTTTCGGTGACTTGGTTGCTGAAAAAGTTAAGACTTATGGAGATGAGTGGAAAGATGTAAACTTTGCTGATGGTCAAGACGGTCTCTTTAACGCTGACAAAGCTAAAGCAGAATTTGCTAAAGCTAAAACTGCTCTGGAAGCAGAAGGTGTGAAATTCCCTATCCACTTGGATGTTCCAGTAGACCAAACCTCTAAAAACTTTGTCGCACGGATTCAGTCGTTCAAACAATCAGTTGAAAAAGTTTTAGGCGAAGAAAATGTTGTCATCGATATTCAACAAATTTCTAAAGATGAATTCTTTAATGCGACTTATTATGCTGCTAATGCGGCAGCTGAGGATTGGGATCTTTCAGGTGCGGTTGGATGGAATCCTGACTATGAAGATCCATCAACTTACCTTGATATCCTTAAATCAACTAATAGTGAGCAAACGAAAACTTATATGGGGTATGATGACCCATCAAATGCAGCTGCAGCTAAAGTTGGTGTGAAAGATTACGATAAATTGCTTGATGAAGCTGGAAAAGAAACAAGTGATCTTAACAAACGTTATGAAAAATATGCTGCTGCTCAAGCTTGGTTGACAGACAGTTCACTCTTCTTACCAGCTATGTCTTCTAGTGGTGCTGCACCATTCATTTCTCGTGTTGTACCATTCTCAGCTTCTTATAGCCAATCTGGAGACAAAGGTTCAAATCTCTACTTCAAATATATTCAGTTACAAGACAAAGTTGTAACAAAGGCTGATTATGAACAAGCTCGTGAGAAATGGATTAAAGAGAAAAAAGAATCAAACGAAAAAGTTCAAAAAGAATTGACTAAACACGTTAAATAAATAACTCTCAAGGGAACTTTCTCTCCATGAGGAGAAGGTTCTTTTGGGATTTAAAAAGGAAACGATATGAAGAAATATATTTTTATGCGTGTCTTGCGGTCATTGGTTTCTATCTTCTTAGTAACAACCTTGACTTACACGATTATCTATACAATGGTTCCTCGAAAATTGATTTTCAAACAGGATACCAACTATAACAAGATTGCGACAACTGCTGATAAGCGTGATAACTATGAGAACACTGTTTATGAGCGTATGGGCTATATCGAGTACTACGATACCAAGGAATTGCAAGAAAAAGCTAGCCAGATGGATGCTTCTGTAACAGTTGAAGCCAATGATACCAACAAGGCTATCTATGAAAAATACATCAAACAAATCGGTCATGGTTGGACCCTGGGAGAATTTACTGAAAGTGGCCAATTCTACGCTACACGTGAAATTCCAATTTTTGAACGTGTGTTTAAATTCTATGCAAACTTGCTTGATATCGACCACACAAACAAGATTCAGGACCCAGAAAATCCAAATTTGGAGCGTTATTTGCGTTTTGAAAATGATCCCGCTATCGGCTGGTCTCTGGTAGGTTCAGGGACTAAACACAAGTACCTCTTGTACTTCAATAGTCAGTTCCCATTTGTTCACCAAAACTTTGTGAACTTGAATTTGGGTGATTCATATCCAACTTATGCTAATACTCCTGTGCTTCAAGTTATCACACAAGGACAAGGTCAAACTAAGACATCAGAAGTGCAATTCCCAACTGGTAAGAAAACATCTTCAGTTAATATCTACTCAAGAACCTACAAATCGCCTAGTCAGGCTGATTCTCGTGAAGTAGCTAACTATGGGAAAGATGACCCATATACTGCAACTGAAAGCAACTACCAATATCCTTCTATGATTGCTAGCTCTGCAGTCGTTGGATTGATTGGTTTGGTGATTTCTTATGCGATTGCCGTGCCACTTGGTTCAGCTATGGCTCGCTTCAAGAATACTTGGATTGATAGCTTCTCAACAGGGTTTTTGACCTTCTTGATGGCCCTTCCAACCATTGCCTTGGTTTACATTGTTCGTTTGATTGGATCATCAATTGGTCTTCCAGATTCATTCCCTATCTTGGGTGCTGGAGATTGGCGTTCGTATGTTTTACCAGCAGTTATCCTTGGTTTATTGGGTGCTCCTGGTACAGCTATTTGGATTCGTCGTTACATGATTGACTTGCAATCACAGGACTTTGTTCGTTTTGCTCGTGCAAAAGGTTTGTCTGAAAAAGAAATTTCAAACAAACACATCTTTAAAAATGCCATGGTTCCGCTGGTTTCAGGAATTCCTGGTGCTGTTATCGGGGTTATCGGTGGTGCAACCCTTACTGAAACAGTCTTCGCTTTCCCAGGTATGGGTAAAATGTTGATTGACTCTGTAAAAGCATCTAATAACTCTATGGTCGTAGGTCTTGTCTTCATCTTTACATGTATTTCTATCTTCTCACTTCTTTTGGGAGATATTTGGATGACTATTATTGACCCACGTATTAAATTGACTGAGAAAGGAGGCAAATAATGTCTACAATCGATAAAGAAAAATTTCAGTTCGTAAAACGTGACGATTTTGCCTCTGAAGCCATTGATGCGCCAGCCTATTCATACTGGGGCTCAGTGTTTAGACAATTTATGAAGAAGAAATCAACTGTAGTCATGTTGGGAATCTTGGTAGCTATCATTTTGATGAGTTTCATCTACCCAATGTTTTCTAAGTTTGATTTCAATGATGTCAGCAAAGTAAACGACTTTAGTGCTCGTTATATCAAGCCAAATGCTGAGCATTGGTTCGGTACAGACAGTAACGGTAAATCTCTCTTTGACGGTGTCTGGTTCGGAGCTCGTAACTCTATCCTCATTTCTGTGATTGCGACAGTGATTAACTTGGTTATCGGTGTTTTTGTCGGTGGTATTTGGGGAATTTCAAAATCAGTTGACCGTGTGATGATGGAAGTTTATAATGTCATCTCAAACATCCCATCTCTTTTGATTGTCATTGTCTTGACTTACTCAATCGGAGCTGGATTCTGGAATCTGATTTTTGCTATGAGTGTGACTACTTGGATTGGTATTGCTTACTCAATTCGTATTCAGATCATGCGTTATCGTGACTTGGAGTATAACCTTGCTTCACGTACACTTGGAACACCAACCTTTAAGATTGTTGTAAAAAACATTATGCCACAATTGGTATCTGTTATCGTTACGACGACATCTCAAATGCTTCCAGCCTTTATCTCATACGAAGCTTTCCTTTCATTCTTTGGACTTGGATTGCCGATTACAGTTCCAAGTTTAGGTCGTTTGATTTCAGATTACTCTCAGAACGTAACGACAAATGCATACCTCTTCTGGATTCCATTGACAACTCTTGTCTTGGTATCCTTATCCCTTTTCGTAGTTGGTCAAAACTTAGCGGATGCTAGTGATCCACGTACACATAGATAGGAGTAGAAATGACAAAAGAAAAAAATGTAATTTTGACTGCTCGCGATATTGTCGTGGAATTTGACGTTCGTGACAAAGTATTGACAGCCATTCGCGGCGTTTCCCTTGAACTAGTTGAAGGAGAAGTATTAGCCTTGGTAGGTGAGTCAGGATCAGGAAAATCTGTTTTGACAAAGACTTTCACAGGTATGCTTGAAGAAAATGGTCGCATTGCCCAAGGTAGCATTGACTACCGTGGTCAAGATTTGACAGCTTTATCTTCTCACAAGGATTGGGAACAAATTCGTGGCGCTAAGATTGCGACTATCTTCCAAGATCCAATGACTAGTTTGGACCCAATTAAAACAATTGGTAGTCAGATTACAGAAGTTATTGTAAAACACCAAGGAAAAACAGCTAAAGAAGCGAAAGAATTGGCCATTGACTACATGAATAAGGTTGGGATTCCAGATGCAGATAGACGTTTTGATGAATACCCATTCCAATATTCTGGAGGAATGCGTCAACGTATCGTTATTGCGATTGCTCTTGCCTGCCGACCTGATGTCTTGATTTGTGATGAGCCAACGACTGCCTTGGATGTGACCATCCAAGCTCAGATTATTGATTTGTTGAAATCTTTACAAAACGAGTACCATTTCACAACAATCTTTATCACCCACGACCTTGGTGTGGTGGCAAGTATTGCAGATAAGGTAGCGGTTATGTATGCAGGAGAAATCGTTGAGTATGGAACTGTTGAGGAAGTCTTCTATGACCCTCGCCATCCATATACATGGAGTCTCTTGTCTAGCTTGCCTCAGCTTGCTGATGATAAAGGGGATCTTTACTCAATCCCAGGAACACCTCCGTCACTTTATACTGACCTGAAAGGGGATGCCTTTGCCTTGCGTTCTGACTATGCAATGCAAATTGACTTCGAACAAAAAGCTCCTCAATTCTCAGTATCAGAGACACATTGGGCTAAAACTTGGCTACTTCATGAGGATGCTCCAAAAGTAGAAAAACCAGCTGTGATTGCAAATCTCCATGATAAGATTCGTGAAAAAATGGGATTTGCCCATCTGGCTGACTAGGAGGAAGGAAATGTCTGAAAAATTAGTAGAAATCAAAGATTTAGAAATTTCCTTCGGTGAAGGAAGTAAGAAGTTTGTCGCAGTTAAAAATGCTAACTTCTTTATCAACAAGGGAGAAACTTTCTCGCTTGTAGGTGAGTCAGGTAGTGGGAAAACAACTATTGGTCGTGCCATCATCGGTCTTAATGATACAAGTAATGGGGATATCATTTTTGATGGTCAAAAGATTAATGGTAAGAAATCGCGTGAACAAGCTGCAGAATTGATTCGTCGTATCCAGATGATTTTTCAAGATCCTGCCGCAAGTTTGAATGAACGTGCGACTGTTGATTATATTATTTCTGAAGGTCTTTACAATCATCATCTGTTCAAGGATGAAGAAGAACGTAAAGAGAAAGTTAAAAATATTATCCGTGAAGTGGGGCTTCTTGCTGAGCACTTGACTCGTTACCCTCATGAATTCTCAGGTGGTCAACGTCAACGTATCGGTATTGCCCGTGCCTTGGTCATGCAACCAGACTTTGTTATTGCGGATGAGCCCATTTCAGCCTTGGACGTTTCTGTGCGTGCTCAAGTCTTGAACTTGCTCAAAAAATTCCAAAAAGAACTTGGTTTGACCTATCTCTTCATCGCCCATGACTTGTCTGTCGTTCGCTTTATTTCAGATCGTATCGCAGTTATTTACAAGGGTGTTATTGTAGAGGTTGCAGAAACAGAAGAATTGTTTAACAATCCAATTCATCCATATACTCAAGCCTTGCTTTCAGCGGTACCAATCCCAGATCCAATCTTGGAACGTAAGAAGGTCTTGAAGGTTTACGACCCAAGTCAACACGACTATGAGACTGATAAGCCATCTATGGTAGAAATCCGTCCAGGTCACTATGTTTGGGCTAACCAAGCCGAATTGGCACGTTACCAACAAGGGTTAAACTAATAATGGTTTTATAATTTCCATATCAATTTTTATGGGAATTATAAACCTTTTTTTGTTGGACTGATTTGAAAAAATCTTTGAAAGTATCCTGAAAGAATTTTCGAAAAATTTTAAAAAATTCTGAAATATTCTTGACAGCTGATGAAAAAGGTGGTAAGATAGGAAACATCAAAAAAGAAAGCAGAAAAAGAAATGAATAAGAGACAAGCTGTAACGATGAATCAAAACTTTTACTTTAGCTACTTTAGATAGTGTTTGTAGACATGTCACCATGGATGCAAACAGTTCAAGCAATTTGTTTGTATCTATGTGGCTAAGATTTTTGATTGTGGTCCATATAGATGAATATCTAAATGGACTAGCTAAGTTGTAACTTGTTAGCTTATTTCAAGCATCCGTTTAGATATTATCTAGGCGGTTTTTTGTTTTATCTTTTCTGAGAAGGAGTTTCATTATGAAAGTTGTTCGAAAATTACTAGCCCCTCTCTTGGTAGTGGGGATTCTCTTGACCTCTCTGATTAGTTTGCATCAGTTGAAGGCAGATAAGAAAAAAGATGTGTTTCGTATCGGTATTTCGCAATTTATTACCCACCAGTCCTTAGACGCTACTAGAGAAGGGTTTGTGGATGAGCTTGCCAAGCAAGGCTATGCTGAAGGGAAAAATATCGAGATTGATTTGCAAAATGCACAGGGAGAACAACGAAACCTAAAAACGATTTCCCAGCAACTAGCAGAATCTAGTGATGTCGTTCTAGCTATCGCAACGCCTTCTGCTCAGAGCTTGGCTAATACAACACAAACGACACCGGTTATCTTTTCAGCTGTAACAGACCCTGTCAGTGCCAAGTTGGTAGAGTCAAGAGAGCATCCTGGGGGCAATGTAACTGGAACAAGTGATCAGTCATCAGATGCTATCTCAACCCAAATCAATTTGATAAAGAAAGTGTTGCCAAAAGCTAAAACAATTGGAATCCTCTATACTCAGAGCGAGCCAAACTCAGTTGTCCAAAAGGATGAAGCTAAGCGACTTCTGGAAGAAAAAGGCTTTACCGTTGTTGAAAAAACAATCTTGGACAGTAACAATGTCAAAGCGGCAGCAGAGAGTTTGATGGCAGAAGTGGATATGGTTTTTGTACCAACGGACAATATCATTTCGTCAACCATGGAAACAGTTAAGCAGGTTTCTATTAAACACAAGGTTCCAGTATTCGGTGGCTCAACGGAAATGATTGCGGTTGGTGGTTTGTATAACTACGGTACCAATTATGAAGAATTGGGACGGCAGACAGCCCGCATGTTGATTCGTGTCTTAAAAGGTGAGAAACCAGAAAATATAGCAGTTGAGTTGCCTGAAAAACTGGAATTGCATACCAATCAAGAAATGGCAGATGCACTAGGAATTGATATTAGTAAGTTGGAAAGCAAGGAATAGGGAGGTTTAAGATGAGTTTTGTATTATCTAGTTTATCAGAAGGTTTGTTGTGGTCGATTATGGCCATTGGAGTTTACTTGACTTTCCGTATTTTGGATATTGCGGATATGACTGCTGAAGGAGCCTTTCCTTTGGGGGCAGCTGTCGTTGTATCGCAGATACAGGCAGGGACAAATCCTTGGATTGCGACCTTACTTGCTTTGCTGGCAGGTATGGTAGCTGGTCTTGTATCAGGAATGCTCCACACCAAGATGAAAATCCCAGCTCTCTTGACAGGGATTGTGACCTTGACAGGGCTTTATTCAATCAATATTAAAATCATGGGCAGTGTGCCCAACCTTTCCTTGGGAGATTCTTCAACTGTCTTTAAACAATTGGCGAGCTTGGGGCTGACAAATGAAGAAGCTGTTTTCTCATTCAGTTTGGCCTGTCTCCTACTTGTTTGTTTGGTCTTGACTCTTTTGATGAAAACGGAGATTGGATTGGTCTTGCGTTCGACTGGGGACAATATTCCGATGAGTGAGGCTAATGGGGTCAATGTCGACACCATGAAGATTGTTGGTTACATGATTTCAAATGGTTTGATTGCCCTGTGTGGTTCCTTGTTCGCTCAAAATGATGGATTTTCAGACGTAACCTCTGGGACAGGAACCATCGTTGTTGGTTTGAGTGCAGTTATTATTGCGGAAGTTTTGATTCACGATTTGACCATTGGAGGTCGCTTGTTATCCATCGGAATCGGTGCTATTGTTTACCGTTTGATTATTTTAAATATCTATGAAATTCCAAATCTAGATCAAAATTTGGTACGTCTCTTTAATGCAATCTTGCTAGCCTTAGTGTTATTTGCACCAGAACTGCAAAAGAGATTAAAGATTCGTGGTTTGAAACTGAGAAATGAATAGGAGGAGAAAGTTATGGCAAGTTTGTTAACACTTGAAAATATTCACAAAACATTTGAAGCAGGGACGGTCAATGAGAACCATGTCCTCAAAGGATTAGATTTAGAGGTTGAAGAGGGAGATTTTATCTCTGTAATTGGTGGAAATGGAGCAGGGAAATCCACTTTGATGAATATCTTGGCTGGTAATTTATCTGTGGATGAAGGGGACCTTTTATTGGCAGGCAAATCCATTAAAAATCTGAGTGTAAGAAAGAGAGCCAAGGATATCGCCCGTGTTTTTCAAGATCCTAAGATGGGAACAGCTTCTCGTTTGACGATTGAGGAGAATATGGCTATTGCCTTGAGACGCGGGCAGAAGAGAGGGCTTGGTTGGGGCATGAAGGAGAAGGATAGAATCCAGTTCCAAGAGGCCTTGAAGGAGTTGAATATTGGCCTTGAAAACCGCTTAAAAGTAGATACTCAATACCTCTCAGGAGGGCAAAGACAGGCCTTGACCCTAGTCATGGCAGCTCTGGTGAAACCCAAACTTTTGCTTTTGGATGAACATACTGCGGCCCTTGACCCTAAAACGAGTCAAATGGTGATGGATTTGACGCAAAAAATTGTGGAACACCATCAGTTGACGACTTTGATGATTACCCACGATATGAACCATGCTATTGAGTACGGCAATCGTCTCATTATGCTCTATCAAGGCAAGATAGTGGTGGATGTAAAAGGAGAAGAGAAAAAGCATCTGACAGTCGAAGATCTCATGCATCTATTCCAGAAAAATAGTGGCCAGAGTCTAGTCAGTGATGAATTGGTTTTGGGGTAAATAAAAAGGCTGAGATCCAGTGTCTCAGTCTTTTATTTCTTACGTTTTGCAAAATCTACAAATCTGAATTTTTCTAATTTATGCCGACTTTCGGTAAACTGAAATTGCCGTCCGTCTTGGAGATAAACTTTTGATTTAATCGAAACGACATAAGGGTCTTTGCCAATGTCCATAAGAATCTTGTCTCGGTCATTTGAGTGGTCAATAGTTATTTCCTTTTGAGCATAATCAATAAGGAGTTTGAGGTCGTCCTCTATATAAGAATAGATGGACTGCTCAGCAATTTGCCGAGTGATATTTGGGATTAGTTCCATATCCAGATAGTCCGTATCCAGAACGGATACCAGATCATCCACCACACGCTGGCGGACCACCTTCCAAACCATACGAAACTCTGGGAAGCCAGTTATTAGTGAGGATTTTTTATCAATAATAATCTTGTCCAGACTGACCACGTTGGTTTTAGAGCGCAGTCCAAGTTCTTGAACTAGTTCTTGGTAGCTGGTTAGGTTGGATACAGGGAAATTGACGGTTTCTTCTTTGACGACTTGAGAACCTTGCCCCCGTATCTTTTTGATCAATCCTTCCTCTTGGAGGAGAGACAGGGCCTTTCGGACGGTATCACGGCTTACCTGATATTGCTCCATGAGGTCATGCTCGCTAGGAAGGAAATCTCCGACAGCGTAAGTCTCGTTTTGAATGGTTTCTTGGATTTGCTTAAATAGTTGTTGGTATTTCTTCATGGTACTTCCTTATACTCTTCGAAAATCAAATTCAAACCACGTCAGCGTCGCCTTACCGTACTCAAGTACAGCTTGCGGCTAGCTTCCTAGTTTGCTCTTTGATTTTCATTGAGTATTAAATGGCTTTTTAGTCTAGTTCAATGAACACCTGTATCTATTTTACCATACAAGTACCGAAAAATGACAAAAAAATCCTCTTTTTAAACAAAACAAGTTGCAGACAAGTTTGGTATCGTTTACAATAGTCTTATCAAATCAAACTTGCTTTGACAAGTATAAGGAGAATCAAATGGGAAAATTTGAACAAGAAGCCAAGGATCTGCTTCAGGCAATTGGAGGCAAAGAAAATGTGACTGCGGTAACCCACTGTGCGACACGGATGCGGTTTGTTTTAGGAGATGATAAGAAGGCTAATGTTAAAGCTATCGAATCAATTCCAGCTGTTAAAGGAACTTTTACAAATGCAGGTCAATTTCAGGTGATTATTGGGAATGACGTGCCGATTTTTTATAATGATTTTACAGCTGTTTCAGGCATTGAGGGTGTTTCCAAAGAAGCAGCCAAGTCTGCAGCTAAGAGTAATCAAAACGTGGTCCAACGTGTTATGACCACTCTGGCGGAAATCTTTACTCCGATTATTCCAGCCTTGATTGTTGGTGGATTGATCCTCGGTTTCCGTAATGTCTTGGAAGGTGTGCATTGGTCTATGTTGGATGGTAAGACCATCACAGAAACTTCTCAGTTTTGGGCAGGGGTTAATCACTTCCTCTGGTTGCCTGGTGAAGCTATCTTCCAGTTCTTACCAGTAGGGATTACCTGGTCTGTTTCTCGTAAGATGGGAACCAGCCAAATTTTGGGAATTGTTCTCGGAATCTGTTTGGTATCGCCTCAATTGCTCAATGCCTATGCGGTTGCTTCAACGCCAGCAGCTGATATCGCAGCAAACTGGGTTTGGAATTTTGGCTATTTTACTGTTAATCGTATCGGTTACCAAGCCCAAGTTATCCCAGCCTTGCTTGCAGGTTTGAGTCTGTCTTATCTTGAAATTTTCTGGCGTAAGCATATCCCAGAAGTGATTTCTATGATTTTTGTACCTTTCTTGTCATTGATTCCAGCCTTGATTTTGGCTCATACTGTCTTGGGACCAATCGGTTGGACAATCGGGCAAGGACTTTCATCAGTTGTATTAGCAGGATTAACTGGTCCTGTTAAGTGGTTCTTCGGTGCGATTTTTGGTGCCCTCTATGCACCATTTGTCATTACAGGTCTGCACCATATGACCAATGCCATTGACACACAATTGATTGCGGATGCGGGTGGAACTGCCCTCTGGCCAATGATTGCTCTTTCTAATATTGCCCAAGGCTCAGCCGTATTTGCCTATTATTTCATACACCGTCATGATGAGCGTGAGGCTCAGGTTTCACTTCCTGCAACCATTTCAGCCTATCTCGGTGTTACAGAACCAGCTCTTTTTGGGGTTAATGTCAAATACATCTATCCATTTGTTGCTGGGATGACTGGTTCAGCTCTTGCAGGCATGTTATCCGTTACTTTCAATGTAACTGCAGCTTCTATTGGTATCGGTGGTTTGCCAGGTATCCTCTCTATTCAACCTCAATACATGTTGCCATTTGCAGGAACTATGTTAGTCGCTATTGTTGTTCCAATGCTCTTGACTTTCTTTTTCCGTAAGGCAGGTTTCTTTACAAAAACTGAGGATGATACAGACTTGCAGGCAGAATTCGTTGCACAAGAAGAAGCAGAATTTGTGAGCCATGAACCAGTAGAACATACTCCAGTAGAAATTGTTAGCCCACTTGAAGGACAAGTAAAAGAACTAAGTCAAGCAACTGATCCAGTCTTTGCTTCAGGTGTCATGGGGCAAGGTCTGGTCATTGAACCAAGTCAAGGTGAGTTGACTTCTCCAGTCAATGGGACAGTTACGGTTCTTTTCCCTACCAAGCATGCCATCGGTATTGTCTCTGACGAGGGAGTGGAATTGCTCATTCACATCGGTATGGATACAGTAGGTCTGGATGGCAAAGGTTTTGAAAGTTTTGTAGCCCAAGGAGACCATGTCACAGTTGGTCAGAAACTGATTCGTTTTGATATGGATGTCATTAAGGCCGCAGGCCTGGTAACAGAAACTCCTGTTATCATCACTAACCAAGATGCTTATACAGCGACCATCACTGGAACTTATCCGACAACAATCCAAGCTGGAGAAGCTCTCATGGTCGCAACACGAATCTAATCAAAATAGCACAAATAGGGAAGGAAGACTGCTTCCTCCCTTTTATCAGAAAAGGAGAAACAGATGACACTTGATAAAGGAAAAGTAGTCTATCAAATCTATCCAAAATCTTACAAAGACACCACTGGCAATGGTATTGGGGACTTACGTGGAATTATCGAAAAAATCCCCTATCTAGCCAAGTTGGGCGTGGATATGGTCTGGCTCAATCCATTCTATCCAAGCCCTCAACGGGATAATGGTTACGATATTTCAGATTATATGGCAGTTGATCCTCTTTTTGGTGATATGGCTGATTTTGAGGAAATGGTGCGTGTCGGTCAAGAGCACAAGATTGACTTTATGCTGGACATGGTACTCAATCATTGTTCGACAGAGCATGAATGGTTTCAGAAAGCCCTAGCTGGTGACAAGTATTATCAAGACTTTTTCTTCATCCAAGACCAACCAACAGACTGGCAGTCTAAGTTTGGTGGCTCTGCATGGGCGCCCTTTGGGAATACAGGGAAATACTACCTTCACCTCTTTGATGAGACCCAGGCTGATCTTAACTGGCGCAATCCCAATGTCCGTAAGGAGCTTTTCAAGGTTGTTAATTTTTGGCGCGATAAGGGTGTCAAAGGTTTCCGATTTGATGTGATCAATTTGATTGGCAAGGACGAGGTCTTAGTGGATTGTCCTGAAAATGAAGGAAAGCCAGCTTACACAGACAAGCCCATCGTTCATGACTATTTGCGTATGATGAATCAAGCCACTTTTGGAGCAGACGATAGCTTTATGACAGTTGGGGAAATGTCTTCTACAACTATGGAAAATTGTGTCCTCTATTCGTCGCCTGACCGTCAGGAATTATCCATGACATTTAATTTTCATCACCTCAAGGTGGACTACAAAGATGGGCAAAAGTGGACCTTGGCTCCCTTTGATTTTGAAGAGTTGAAAAGTCTTTATCATAGCTGGTGCAAGGAGATGAGTGATAAAGATGGGTGGAGCGCTCTCTTCTGGAACAATCACGACCAACCACGCGCTTTAAACCGTTTTGTCGATATTCAGAACTTTCGCAAGGAAGGGGCTACCATGCTAGCAGCCAGCATTCACCTGTCACGTGGAACACCTTATATTTATATGGGCGAGGAAATCGGAATGGTTGACCCAGACTATGATTCCATGGCTGACTATGTGGATGTCGAGTCCATCAATGCCTATCAGATGCTCTTAGAAGAAGGGAAGAGTCAGGAAGAAGCCTTCCAGATTATTCAGGCTAAGTCGCGTGATAATTCACGAATTCCCATGCAGTGGGATGCTTCGGAAAATGCTGGTTTTACAGTAGGGACACCTTGGCTCAAGGCAGGAAAATCCTACCCTCATATCAATGTAGAAAATGAAATCCAAGGTCCGATTTTCACCTTCTACCAAGACTTGATTCGACTTCGTAAAGAAATGCCTATCATCTCAGAAGGAAGTTACAAACCAGCTTTTGAAGACAGTCAGCAAGTCTACGCTTTTGAACGCCAGCATGAGGATCAAAAGTTACTAGTGCTCAATAATTTTTATGCCACAGAAGTGGAAATCGACTTATCAGTAGCCTACCAAAATGGACGAATTTTGATTTCAAACTATGAAGATGCAGAAGTGTCTGAAAAAATTCTACTCAAACCTTATCAAACACTGGCTATCCATGTAAATTAAACTCAGTAAGGAGCCCTCTTTTGCATAAAAGCAGGGTTCTTTTTGCTGTTTATTCCATCCCTGAAAGCGTAAAACAAACTAGTCAGGGTGGCTAGTTTGTGGTATAATGAAAGAGACCCAAAAAGAAACAGGAGAAATATAATGGATTTACTTTTAGCAATTGTATTGATTGTGCTAGCTTTTCTAGGAGGAGCTCTTGGAGGAATGTACTTGGTTCGTAAGCAAATTGAAAAAGAATTTGCTGACAACCCACGTTTGAATGCTGAAGCAGTTCGTACTCTTTTGAGTGCAAATGGTCAAAAACCAAGCGAAGCTAAGGTACAACAAGTTTACCACCAAATCATCCGCCAACAAAAAGCAGCTCTTGCTAACAATAAAAAGAAAAAATAAATAAGGAAAAGTCTGGGATGAAAGTTCCAGACTTCTCACTATGTTGGTTATGGTTTAGGGATGAGACTTTTTCCTTGCATTCTATTGATATTTGATTATGATTAAGAGAGATAGTTGTTGATTAGGATGTCATTCAGTTCATAAGGATCAATAATCATAATGAACTATCAATCAGAAAAAAGACTAGAAAGAAGACTGTATGGATAATCGACCAATTGGTTTTTTGGATTCGGGTGTCGGGGGCTTGACCGTTGTGCGCGAGCTCATGCGCCAACTTCCCCATGAAGAAATCGTCTATATTGGAGATTCGGCACGCGCGCCTTACGGGCCCCGTCCTGCTGAGCAAATTCGTGAATATACTTGGCAGTTGGTCAACTTTCTTTTGACCAAGGATGTCAAAATGATTGTCATTGCTTGTAATACAGCGACTGCGGTCGTCTGGGAAGAAATCAAGGCTCAACTAGATATTCCTGTCCTAGGTGTAATTTTGCCAGGAGCTTCGGCAGCCATCAAGTCCAGCCAAGGTGGGAAAATCGGAGTGATTGGAACGCCCATGACGGTCCAATCTGACATTTATCGTCAGAAAATCAACGATCTGGATCCGGACTTACAGGTGGAGAGTTTGGCCTGTCCCAAGTTTGCTACCTTGGTGGAGTCGGGTGCCCTGTCAACCAGTGTCACCAAGAAAGTGGTCTATGAAACCCTACGTCCCTTGGTTGGAAAGGTAGATAGCCTGATTTTGGGTTGTACCCATTATCCGCTTCTCAGACCTATTATTCAAAATGTTATGGGGCCCAAGGTTCAACTTATCGATAGTGGGGCAGAGTGCGTACGGGACATTTCAGTCTTACTCAATTATTTTGAAATCAATCGTGGTCGTGATGCCGGACCACTCCATCACCGTTTTTACACAACAGCCAGCAGCCAAAGTTTTGCACAAATTGGTGAAGAATGGCTTGAAAAAGAGATTCATGTGGAGCATGTAGAATTATGACAAATAAAATTTATGAATACAAGGATGACCAGGACTGGTATGTTGGGTCCTATAGTATTTTTGGTGGTGTCCGGACTTTGACTGATGAAGACTTGGATTTTCCTCTAGTTGGATTGGCCAAAATCTTTCGAGACGAGGAACGAGGTTTTCCACTTTCAGTTACTGTTTTACGCTATGGTTCTCCCTACCGTTTATTGTCTTTTGTAGTAGATATCCTTAACCAAGAAATGGGACGAAATTTGGAAGTTATTCAACGTCAGGGAGCCCTGCTATTGGTTGAAAATGGGCAACTCTTGTATGTGGAATTGCCCAAAGAAGGGGTCGATGTTCATGATTTCTTTGAGACAAACAAGGTCAGAGAAACCTTATTGATTGCGACTCGTAACGAGGGCAAGACCAAGGAATTCCGAGCTATCTTTGACAAGCTAGGCTACGATGTGGAAAATCTCAATGACTATCCTGACTTGCCTGAAGTAGCAGAAACAGGCATGACCTTCGAAGAAAATGCCCGTCTCAAGGCAGAAACTATTTCTCAATTAACAGGCAAGATGGTTCTGGCAGATGATTCTGGACTGAAAGTTGATGTCCTTGGTGGCTTGCCAGGTGTCTGGTCAGCTCGTTTCGCAGGTGTGGGAGCTACTGACCGTGAAAACAATGCCAAGCTCTTGCACGAATTGGCCATGGTCTTTGAACTCAAGGACCGCTCGGCTCAATTCCATACAACCCTAGTCGTAGCCAGTCCCAACAAGGAAAGTTTGGTTGTTGAAGCAGACTGGCCTGGCTACATTAACTTTGAACCAAAGGGTGAAAATGGATTTGGTTACGATCCTCTCTTCCTTGTAGGAGAGACAGGCAAGTCATCAGCTGAATTAACCCTTGAAGAAAAAAATAGCCAATCTCACCGCGCCTTAGCCGTTAAGAAACTTTTGGAGGTATTTCCATCATGGCAAAGCAAACCATCATTGTAATGAGCGATTCCCATGGCGATAGCTTGATTGTGGAAGAAATCCGTGATCGCTATGTAGGCAAAGTTGATGCCGTTTTTCATAACGGCGATTCTGAACTGCGTCCTGATTCTCCCCTTTGGGAAGGCATCCGTGTTGTTAAAGGGAACATGGACTTCTACGCCGGCTACCCAGAACGTTTGGTGACAGAGCTTGGTTCGACCAAGATTATCCAAACCCATGGACACCTGTTTGACATCAATTTCAACTTTCAAAAGTTGGACTACTGGGCTCAGGAAGAAGAGGCCGATATCTGCCTTTATGGTCACTTGCATGTGCCAAGCGCTTGGATGGAAGGCAAGACACTCTTTCTAAATCCAGGTTCCATCAGTCAACCACGTGGGACCATCAGAGAATGTCTCTATGCTCGTGTGGAGATTGATGACAGTTATTTTAAAGTGGACTTTTTGACACGAGACCATGAGGTGTATCCAGGCTTGTCCAAGGAGTTTAGCCGATGATTGCCAAGGAGTTTGAGACTTTCTTGTTGGGGCAGGAGGAAACTTTTTTGACCCCTGCTAAAAATCTAGCCGTGTTGATTGATACCCACAATGCAGATCACGCGACCCTCTTGCTTAGTCAGATGACCTATACCCGTGTTCCTGTTGTGACAGATGAAAAACAGTTTGTTGGGACGATTGGGCTCAGAGATATTATGGCTTATCAGATGGAGCATGATCTGAGTCAAGAAATCATGGCAGATACGGATATCGTTCATATGACGAGAACGGACGTAGCGGTCGTCTCGCCTGATTTTACCATTACGGAGGTCTTGCACAAGCTAGTGGATGAGTCCTTCCTCCCTGTAGTAGATAAGAATGGTATCTTCCAGGGAATTATCACACGTAAGTCTATCCTCAAGGCAGTGAATGCCCTCTTGCATGACTTTAGTAAGGAATATGAGATTCGATGCAAATGAGAGATAGGATTTCAGCCTTTTTAGAGGAAAAGCAGGGCTTGTCTGCCAATTCCAAGCAGTCCTATAAGTATGATCTGGAACAATTTTTAGACATTGTAGGCGAGCGGATTTCTGAGACCAGTCTCAAGATTTACCAAGCTCAGCTAGCCAATCTAAAAATCAGCGCCCAGAAGCGAAAGATTTCGGCCTGTAACCAATTTCTCTACTTTCTCTATCAAAAAGGAGAAGTGGATAGTTTTTACCGATTGGAATTAGCTAAACAAGCTGAAAAGAAGACCTCAAAACCAGAACTGTTAAACCTAGACTCTTTTTGGCAAGAAAGCGACTATCCAGAGGGTCGCTTGCTAGCGCTCTTAATCCTAGAAATGGGACTCTTGCCGAGTGAGATTTTAGCTCTAAAGGTTGCGGATATCAATCTGGACTTTCAGGTGTTGCGAATCAAGAAGGCTTCCCAACAGAGGATTGTCACCATTCCCACAACCCTGCTTTCAGAGTTGGAACCCTTGATGGGTCAGACCTATCTCTTTGAAAGGGGAGGGAAAGCCTATTCTCGTCAGTGGGCCTTTCGTCAGCTAGAGTCCTTTGTCAAGGAGAAAGGTTTTCCGACCTTATCAGCCCAAGCTTTGCGGGAACAGTTCATTCTACGACACATTGAAAACAAGGTCGATTTGTACGAAATTGCAAAAAAATTAGGATTAAAAACAGTCCTGACTTTAGAAAAATATAGATAATGGATATTAAACTAAAAGATTTTGAAGGGCCCCTGGATCTTCTTTTGCACCTGGTTTCTAAGTACCAGATGGACATCTACGATGTGCCCATTACGGAAGTTATCGAACAGTATCTAACTTATGTCTCAACCCTGCAGGCCATGCGTCTGGAAGTGACGGGCGAGTACATGGTCATGGCCAGTCAGCTTATGCTGATCAAGAGCCGCAAGCTTCTTCCAAAGGTAGCAGAAGTGACAGACTTGGAGGATGACCTGGAGCAGGATCTTCTCTCTCAAATCGAAGAATATCGCAAGTTCAAGCTCTTGGGTGAGCAGTTGGAAGCCAAGCACCAAGAACGGGCCCAGTATTATTCCAAAGCGCCGACAGAGTTGATTTACGAAGATGCGGAGCTTGTGCATGACAAGACGACCATTGACCTCTTTTTGGCTTTTTCAAATATCCTAGCCAAGAAAAAAGAGGAGTTTGCACAGAATCACACGACCATCTTGCGGGATGAGTATAAGATTGAGGACATGATGGTTATTGTAAAAGAGTCCTTGACTGGACGAGATCAATTGCGCTTGCAGGATTTGTTCAAGGAAGCCCAGAATATTCAAGAGGTCATCACCCTCTTTTTGGCAACCCTAGAGTTAATCAAAACCCAGGAGCTGATTCTTGTGCAAGAGGAAAGTTTCGGAGATATTTATCTCATGGAAAAGAAGGAAGAAAGTCAAGTGGTCCAAAGCTAGACTTGATAGAGAGGAAAGATGAGTACTTTAGCAAAAATAGAAGCGCTCTTGTTTGTAGCGGGTGAAGATGGGATTAGGGTCCGCCAGTTAGCTGAACTCCTCTCTCTACCACCGACAGGCATCCAACAGAGTTTAGAAAAATTAGCCCAGAAGTATGAAAAGGACCCAGATTCCAGTTTGGCTCTGATTGAGACAGGGGGCGCTTATAGATTGGTGACCAAGCCTCAATTTGCAGAGATTTTGAAGGAATACTCTAAGGCACCTATCAACCAGAGTTTATCTCGGGCTGCCCTTGAGACCTTGTCCATCATTGCTTACAAACAGCCTATCACACGGATAGAGATTGATGCCATCCGTGGGGTCAACTCGAGTGGGGCCTTGGCAAAGTTGCAGGCCTTTGACTTGATACGAGAAGACGGGAAAAAAGAAGTGTTGGGGCGCCCCAACCTCTATGTGACTACAGATTATTTCCTAGATTACATGGGAATTAACCATTTGGAAGAACTGCCAGTGATTGATGAGCTTGAGATTCAAGCGCAAGAAAGCCAATTATTTGGTGAAAGGATAGAAGAAGATGAGAATCAATAAGTATATTGCCCACGCAGGTGTGGCCAGTAGGAGAAAAGCAGAAGAGCTGATCAAGCAAGGCTTGGTGACGGTTAACGGCCAGGTGGTACGTGAACTAGCAACGACCATCAAGTCTGGTGACAAGGTCGAAGTTGAAGGTCAGCCTATCTACAACGAAGAAAAGGTCTATTATCTACTTAACAAACCACGCGGTGTCATTTCCAGTGTGACAGATGACAAGGGTCGCAAGACGGTTGTCGACCTCTTGCCCAATGTCAAAGAGCGCATCTACCCTGTAGGTCGTTTGGACTGGGATACATCAGGAGTCTTGATTTTGACCAATGATGGGGATTTTACGGATGAGATGATTCACCCTCGTAATGAGATTGACAAGGTTTATGTCGCGCGTGTTAAAGGTGTGGCCAATAAGGATAATCTGCGCCCCTTGACCCGTGGACTTGAGATTGATGGAAAGAAAACCAAACCGGCTGTCTATGAGATTCTCAAAGTGGATCCAGTTAAAAACCGCTCTGTGGTGCAGTTGACCATCCATGAAGGGCGTAACCATCAGGTTAAAAAGATGTTTGAAGCTGTCGGTCTCCAAGTAGATAAGTTGTCTCGAACTCGTTTTGGACACCTAGACTTGACAGGTCTCCGTCCAGGTGAATCGCGTCGCCTTAACAAAAAAGAAATCAGCCAACTACATACCATGGCTGTAACCAAGAAATAATGAAACGAATTTTAATAGCGCCTGTGCGCTTTTACCAACGTTTTATCTCACCAGCCTTTCCACCCTCTTGTCGCTTTGAGCCGACTTGTTCCAACTACATGATTGAGGCTATTGAAAAACATGGCTTCAAGGGTGTTTTGATGGGCTTGGCTCGGATTTTACGTTGCCATCCCTGGTCGAAAACAGGTAAGGACCCTGTTCCAGACCATTTTTCCCTCAAACGAAATCAAGAAGGGGAATGAGGTTAGGTAAAAGATTTTAATAAAATAATAAAACCGCATCCTATCAGGTTTGAGTGAGCTTGATAGGATGCGGTTTATCATGTAAAGTTGTTAGTTGAGTTTGAAGTTGCTTATTTCAAAGCTTTTTGTGCGTCTTCAATCATGAGTTTTGTTGATTCAAGACCGCCTCCGCTTAGATACCAGAGGTCTGGTGTTAGTTGGATAATCTTACCATTTTTAGCGGCAGGAGTTTCAGCGATAAGGGCATTTTCTAGGACGCCATCGTTGCTAGAGTTGTCCCCACCGATGGCAAGGGTACGGTTGATGACAAAGAGGATGTCAGGATTGATTTCTTTGACACTTTCAAAGCTGACTTCTTGTCCGTGGCGAGAATCTTCAAATTGAGTATCAGTTGGCTTGAATTTCAAGGTTTGGTACAAGAAAGAGAAACGAGATTGGGCACCAAAGGCAGCCATTTTTCCTTCGTTGAGGAGGATGGCAAGGGCTTTTTTGTCAGAGCTTTCATTTTTAGTAGCGACTTCTTGGATGTTCTTGTCTAGCTTGGCCAATTCTTCCTTGGCTTTCTGTGTACCAGTTTCACCGAAGGCGCTTGCTAGGGATTCGATATTAGTCTTGGTAGAAGTCCAGTAGTCATCTTTGCCTGCTTGGAAGAGAACAGTCGGAGCGATTTCGTTGAACTTATCTACGAATTTTTGGGTACGTGGTGAAGCGATAATTAGGTCTGGTTCAAGAGCAGCAAGGGCTTCTAGGTCTGGCTCAACCATAGAACCAACATTTTTAACTTTTCCAGCTAGGTCTTTTAGATAAGTCGGAACAGTTTTTGTAGGCATTCCGACGATATTCTTTTCAAAACCTAAAGCGCGAATAGTATCCGCAGCACCGAGGTCAAAGGTCACAATCTTTTCAGGGACTTTTGAAAGTGTGACTACACCTAGTGAATTTTTAATGGTTACCTCTGTTGGAGCAGAGCTACTTGACTCCGTCTTACTAGTGCTTGAGTTTGTACTACATGCACCAAGTAGGAGCAAGAAGCTGGCTACTAGGGCAGTGAGGTAAAGTTTGAGGGATGTTTTCATGATTTCTCCTTTTTAAAATGTGATAACGATTTAGGGAGTCTCTAGGTTTTATTGACTAAGAGATTGAAGGTTCTCTAACTTGAACTTATATGTTATTAGCTATAGATACAGATCTTTTTGCCATTGATATCAGCCAGCGTGATGGGAATCTCATAAAGTTGACTGAGCAGGTCAGCCTGCATGATTTGATCTGTTCTTCCCTTGCTAAAGACTTGACCGTCCTTGAAGGCGACAATTTCATCCGCATACTGGCTGGCCATGTTGATATCGTGGAGGACGATGATAATGGTTTTTCCGAGTTCCTCCACCAGTTGCTTGAGAATCTGCATCATGCTGACGCTTTGCTTGATATCGAGATTGTTGAGTGGTTCGTCCAGCAAGATAAAATCTGTATCCTGGGCCAGTACCATAGCGATAAAGACCCGCTGGAGCTGGCCTCCAGACAGGCTATCGATGTAGCGGTCTTTTAAGTCTGTCAGTTCCAGATAGTCCAGAGTTTCTCGGATTTTTTCCCAGTCTTCTGGTCTCAGACGACCTCGGCTGTAGGGAAAACGTCCAAAACTGACCAGTTCTTCAACCGTCAATTTGGCTTGGTAATTGATTTTCTGCTTTAGAATGGTGAGCTCTTTGGCCAGTTCTTGCGAATTCCAACTCTCGATTTCACGACCTTTGATACTGAGTATTCCCTGATCCTTCTTGGTCAATCTGCTCATGATGGAGAGGAGAGTTGATTTTCCGGCACCATTGGGACCAATAAAGGCTGTCAGTTTCTGAGGACTGACTTCAAGCGAAATGTCTTGCAAAATATCTTGTTTTTGAATGGATTTGTTAATGTTTTCCAGTTTCACTGACGCGCCCTCCTGTAAAGTAAGATAAAGAATAAGAGACCACCTACGCTCTCGATGATCATGCTGATGCGAATTTCCAGTGCAAAGACTCGTTCAATAAGGGCCTGCCCCAAGGTCAAGCTAATAAATCCAACCAGAATGGCTACGATAAAGAGCAACTTGTGCCGATAATCTTTGACGATTAGGTAGGTAAGATTGGCCAGCATAAAGCCGAAGAAGGCCATAGGCCCTACCAAGGCAGTGGCCGTTGAAGTTAAAAGCACGATGCCCCAGAGGAGTTCTCTCTGTTCTTTTTCAACATCGAGTCCCAATATCTGAGCTGTTTCTCTTTGCAGATGCAAGACATCCAGAATGACTGCTTTCCGAAAGAAAAAGATGGTTAAAGCAAGGATAACCAGAGAACCAATGGCTAGGATGGAAGTGTTGAGATGTTGAAAGGAGGCAAAGAGACTGTTTTGCAGTTTATCATATTCATTTGGATCCATCAGGACTTGGAGGAAGGTACTGATATTTCGAAAGAGACTTCCGAGGGCTAGACAGATTAGCAGGATGAAGACCAGGTCTTGTTTCATCAGTGTCTTCAAGTAGCCTTGTAAGGCAAGAAAGAAGAGGGATTGAAGCAGAAGCAAAACTAGGAATTCTAAGATAGGAGACTTCCCGAGTTGAAGAAACTTGCTTTCAAAAACCAGTAGTAGGGTTTGTAGTAGGACGTAGAAGGATTCGATTCCCAAAATACTTGGCGTCAGGAAGCGATTTTCCGTCAGGGTTTGAAAACTAATGGTCGAAATCCCAGTCGCGATGGCTACCAAGAGATAAACAACTATCTTTTGTGAACGCAACTTCCAAGCAAAGGCTGACAAGTGAGTGATGGGCCAAAAGTAGAGGAGACAAGCTCCGATGGCCAGAATAATGAGAAGGCAGAAGAGTTTGCTATGTTTGCTTTTAGACTGCATCTTTTTGTCCCCCTCTCCAGAGAAGTAGGATAAAGACGAGGCTACCGATGATTCCTAGCAAGAGGCTGACAGACAGCTCATAGGGTCGAATCAGAACTCGGGATAGGATATCGCAGGCCAGAACCAGATTGGCCCCAACCAGTACGACCATGAGTTTGGTTTGACTTAGATTATCTCCGTAGCGCTTGCGAACAAGATTGGGAACGATGACCCCGAGAAAAGGCAAGCCACCCACGGTAATCATGGTGACACTTGTCGTTAGCGCAACCAGAAAGAGGGCCAGTTTTTCAAGTAGGGAGTAGGAAATTCCCAAACTTTCACTGGTTTCCTTTCCTAGATTCATGATGGTAAAGGTTTGGGACAATTTCCAAACGGCAATCAGGATAATGAGCCCTAAGAAGAGCCACTCATACTGATGGGTCTGAATCATGGAGAAGGAGCCCTGGGTCCAAGCTGTCATACTCTGAACCAGATTGAAACGATAGGCGATAACTTCTGTCACAGAACCGATAATTCCACTATAAATGATCCCAATCAAGGGCAACATCCACCTTTCCTTTACGGTAAAAATAGTCATAAAGGCCAGAAAGAAGAGGGTAAATAAGATGGATGAAACAAAAGCAAAGAGCATCTTTTGGGTCAGACTAGCCGACGGAAAGACAAAGAGGCTCAGTACCATTCCTAGTTTGGCGGCTTCAGTGGTCCCAACTGTACTCGGAGCAGCAAACTGATTTTGGGTGATGGTTTGCATGAGGAGCCCTGCCATACTCATACTAGAGGCAGTTAGGAGAATACTAATCGTTCTTGGAAGACGGGACTCTTGAAAGAGAAGCCAAGTTTCATGATCCAGAGCAAAGAGTTTTCCCCATGAAAAATCACTGGTCCCAATGCTAATAGAGAGAAAGACTAGGAGTAGAAGTAAGCCAATTAAATAATGAGAAAGTTTCATACCCCGTCCTTTCATGTAGATTTGGTATCGAAAGATACCTGCGGATATTACTGTAACATGATTTCTTTAATCTGTCAATGAATTTTCTGACAATTTAATGTAAAAATAAAGGAAATTTCCTGAAATATCATCTAGCCCTCTATTTCGTAGAATAAACAAGTAAAGTTCAATCCACCTTCCCACTACCCTTCTCCTATAAAAAGTGGTAAAATGGATGAAAGAAAGAAGGAACTGAAATGACAACATTATTTTCAAAAATCAAAGAAGTAACAGAACTTGCTGCGATCTCAGGTCATGAAGCGCCTGTCCGTGCCTATCTTCGTGAAAAGTTGACACCGCATGTGGATGAAGTGGTGACAGATGGCTTGGGTGGTATTTTTGGTATCAAGCATTCAGAAGTTGCGGATGCACCGCGCGTCTTGGTCGCTTCTCACATGGATGAAGTTGGTTTTATGGTTAGCGAAATCAAGCCAGACGGTACCTTCCGTGTCGTAGAAATCGGTGGCTGGAACCCTATGGTAGTCAGTAGCCAACGTTTCAAACTCTTGACTCGTGATGGTCGTGAAATTCCAGTGATTTCAGGCTCTGTTCCTCCACATTTGACTCGTGGAAAGGGTGGACCAACCATGCCAGCCATTGCCGATATCGTTTTTGATGGTGGGTTTGCGGACAAGGCTGAGGCAGAAAGCTTTGGCATCCGTCCTGGTGACACCATTGTCCCAGATAGTTCCGCTATTTTGACAGCCAATGAAAAAAATATCATCTCAAAAGCTTGGGATAACCGCTACGGTGTCCTCATGGTAAGCGAGCTAGCTGAAGCTTTATCAGGTCAAAAACTCGGAAATGAACTCTATCTTGGCTCTAACGTCCAAGAAGAGGTTGGTCTGCGTGGTGCTCATACCTCTACAACTAAGTTTGACCCAGAAGTCTTCTTAGCAGTTGATTGCTCACCTGCTGGTGATGTCTATGGTGGTCAAGGCAAAATTGGAGATGGAACCTTGATTCGTTTCTACGATCCAGGTCACTTGCTTCTACCAGGAATGAAGGATTTCCTTTTGACAACGGCTGAAGAAGCTGGTATCAAGTACCAATACTACTGTGGAAAAGGTGGAACAGACGCTGGTGCAGCTCATTTGAAAAATGGTGGTGTCCCATCTACAACAATCGGTGTTTGCGCTCGTTATATCCATTCTCACCAAACCCTCTACGCTATGGATGACTTCTTAGAAGCTCAAGCTTTCTTGCAAGCATTGGTGAAAAAATTGGATCGTTCAACGGTTGATTTGATTAAAAATTATTAAACTTAAGGAGGTGGTAGGGATGGTAGAACCAAACCTAGAAAGCCTTATAAAAGATCTTTACAATCATGCTCGCCATGATTTGAGTGAAGATTTAGTTGTTGCTCTCCTAGAGACTGCTAAAAAACTGCCTACTACAAATGAGCAATTGCTGGCAGTTCGTCTCTCAGGCCTGGTCAATCGTGAATTGCTCCTTAATCCCAAACATCCGGCACCTGAGTTGCTCAACTTGGCTCGCTTTATTAAAAGAGAAGAATCCAAGTACAGAGGAACTGCGGCTTCTGCGCTTATGTACGGGGAGCTCTTTAAAATGCTTTGATTCCATTGTGAATCAAAGCATTTTTCTATATGGTAGAAGAGTAATTCTTGATTAGGAGAAGAAAAAGCCATCCCATTTAGGATAGCTTCTTGGATCTTAGATTTGTTCAGCGATGACCTTTTCAGCTAGATTCATAGCGTGGTCAGATACACGAGTATAGTGGGAAATGATGTCGATAAAGTTGACCCCAGCTTGTGTTGAACACTCACCCTTGTTGAGGCGTTTGATGTGGGTCTTTCTGAGAACACGTTCCATATTGTTGATTTCTTTATGGCGTTCAATCAGACTTTGAGCTTTTTCAATATCATTGTTTTCCACGCTATCAAGAGCATCCTTGATGAAGCTAGTGGTTTTTTGATAGATATCAGCTAATTCTTGTAAAGCAGCTTCAGAAAACTCAACATTTTTACGTTGAAGATAGTCAGTTAGATTGATTAGGGCTTCTGCGTGGTCCCCAATCCGTTCCAAATCACGGGATGAATCCAGGATGTTGGTGAGCACTTCGCTTTCTTTCTGGCTAAGGGCTTCACTTGAAAGAGTAATAAGGTAACGAGTCAATTTTTCATCAATGGTATTGATGGCTTCTTCTGTCTTGTGGCCTTTTTCAGCTACCTTTTCATTAAGGTCAATGATGTAGTTGTATGAAAGGTCAAAGGCTTTAGAAGCATAATTTCCCAAGTGAAGGAGTTCTTTTTTGGCATTTCCGAGAGCGATTGATGGAGCTTGTTTAATCAAATGCTCATCAAGATAAAGTGGCTCGTACTTGACAACTTCATCTTCACCAGGGATGAGCTTGGTTACAAAGTAGGCCAAGGCTCCGATGAATGGAAATTGGATAATAGTATTTGTGATATTAAAGGTTCCGTGGGCGAAGGCAATGGTCATTTCTGGAGCCAGATTGAGTGTAGATTCAAACCATTGAATCAAGCCAGTGAAAGGTACAAGGAAGACAATACAGATAACCGTACCAATCACGTTAAAGGCAACATGGGCACCAGCAACACGTTTGGCAGCGATATTGGCTCCAAGAGAAGCAATAATAGCTGTAATGGTCGTTCCGATATTATCACCAAACAAGACTGGTAGGGCACCTTGTAGATCAATCAAACCACTTGCGTAAAGATTCTGTAGGATACCGATAGTTGCGGAAGAAGCTTGAATGAGTAGGGTTAGTCCAGTTCCGACAAAGACACCGAGAATAGGACTCTTACTTAGTTCAACCATGTAGTCTCTAAAGACTTGCAGGTCTTTTAGAGGCTCCATTGCACCGCTCATAAGATTGAGAGCGAAGAAGATACCACCTACACCAAAAATGATACGTCCGATGTTATTGATAGAGCGATTCTTGGTGAAGAAGAGACAAATCGCTCCGATGAAAAGCATTGGTAAGGCGTAATCTCCTAGCTTAAAACCGATGATAAAGGATGTAACGGTAGTTCCAATATTGGCACCCATGACAATACCGATAGCTTGACGCAAGGTCAAAAGTCCTGCGCTGACTAGCCCCACTGTAATGACTGTGACCCCAGAACTTGACTGAATTAGCGCCGTCATACCGATACCAACTAGCACACCGAAGAACGGATTGCTAGTGTACTTGTCAATGTAAAAACGAAGGCGATCTCCAGCAGCTTGTTGCAAACCGTCTCCCATGGTCTTGATACTATATAAGAATAGTCCCAGACCACCTAAAAAGTGAAATAAAATTTCCTGCCAATTAATGGACATTTCTTTTTCCTCCGAAAAATAATAACGGAATTTCTCCTATTCTATTTTAAAGGATAAAAGTAAATCTAACAAGTGTTAAGCTAAGATTTTAGAAAGAAAATTCGTTAGAATGGGCCTTAATTATATTAATTTTACCAATTTCTAACCTAGATATAGGTATTTCCTTTTATATATTGACATTTAAAAGAAATATTTTAAAATGAGGGAGGTATTATCTTGGTCCCTGTGATTGGGATAAAAATTTTATAAAGAAAGTTAAGCGCTTTCTTTTGTGCAACAAAATCAATCTTTTATTTAGGAGGAGAAAATGAAGAATTCATTTTTTGAAAGACGTTGTCGTTACAGTATTCGTAAGTTATCAGTAGGAGCCTGCTCACTGATGATTGGGGCTGTTTTATTTGCTGGTCCAGCCTTGGCAGAAGAAACTGTAGTTCCTGAAAATAATGGAGCCAATACAGAGCTTGTTTCAGGAGAGAGTGAGTATTCGACTAATGAAGCTGACAAGCAGCATGAAGGAGAACATGCTAGAGAAAACAAGCTAGAAAAGGCAGAAGGAGTAGCGACAGCATCTGAAACTGCTTCGCCAGCAAGCAATGAAGCTGCAACTACTGAAACTGCAGAGGCAGTAAGCGTAGCTAAACCAGAGGAAAAAACAAGTGAGGTGGCTACGGAAACACCATATGCAGAAGCAAAACCTAAGTCTGACAAGGAAACAGAAGCAAAGCCTGAAGCAGCTAGCCAAGGGGATGAGTCTAAGCCAGCAGCAGAAGCTAATAAGACTGAAAAAGAAGTCCAGCCAGATGTCCCTAAAAATACGGAAAAAACATTAAAACCAAAGGAAATCAAATTTAATTCTTGGGAAGAATTGTTAAAATGGGAACCAGGTGCTCGTGAAGATGATGCTATTAATCGCGGGTCTGTCGCCCTCGCTTCACGTCGGACAGGTCATTTAGTCAATGAAAAAGCTAGCAAGGAAGCAAAAGTTCAAGCCCTATCAAACACCAATTCTAAAGCAAAAGACCATGCTTCTGTTGGTGGAGAAGAGTTCAAGGCCTATGCTTTTGACTATTGGCAATATCTAGATTCAATGGTCTTCTGGGAGGGTCTCGTACCAACTCCTGACGTTATTGATGCAGGTCACCGTAACGGGGTTCCTGTATATGGTACACTCTTCTTCAACTGGTCTAATAGTATTGCTGATCAAGAAAAATTCGCTGAAGCTTTGAAGCAAGACCCAGATGGTAGCTTTCCAATTGCCCGTAAATTGGTAGACATGGCCAAGTATTATGGCTATGATGGCTATTTCATTAACCAAGAAACAACTGGGGATTTGGTTGAACCTCTTGGAGAAAAGATGCGCCAGTTTATGCTCTATACCAAGGAATATGCTGCTAAGGTAAACCATCCAATCAAGTATTCTTGGTACGATGCCATGACTTATAACTATGGACGTTACCACCAAGATGGTTTGGGAGAATACAACTACCAATTCATGCAACCTGAAGGAGATAAGGTTCCAGCAGATAACTTCTTTGCTAACTTTAACTGGGATAAGGCTAAGAATGATTACACTATTGCAACTGCCAACTGGATTGGCCGTAATCCTTATGATGTATTTGCAGGATTGGAATTGCAACAGGGTGGTTCCTACAAGACCAAGGTCAAATGGAATGACATTTTAGATGAAAATGGGAAATTGCGCCTTTCTCTTGGTTTATTCGCCCCAGATACCATTACAAGTTTAGGAAAAACTGGTGAAGATTATCATAAGAATGAAGATATCTTCTTTACAGGTTACCAAGGTGATCCTACTGGCCAAAAACCAGGTGATAAAGATTGGTATGGGATTGCTAACCTAGTTGCGGACCGCACGCCAGCAGTAGGTAATACTTTTACTACTTCTTTTAATACAGGTCATGGTAGAAAATGGTTCGTAGATGGTAAGGTTTCTAAGGATTCTGAGTGGAATTATCGTTCAGTTTCAGGTGTTCTTCCAACATGGCGCTGGTGGCAAAAATCAACTGGCGATAAGTTGAAAGCAAGCTATGATTTTGAAGATGCTTATAATGGTGGAACTTCTCTCAAATTTGCAGGGGATCTTTCAGGTGCGACCAAGCAAGATGTGAATTTGTACTCTACTCGCTTGAAGGTGACAGATACAACCAAATTGCATGTTACCCACAAAGGAGGCAAAGGGACCAAGGTTTATGTAGAATTTGCAACCAAGAAAGATTATACCTACGGTGATGAAGCTGCCCGTAAAGAATTGACAGTTTCAGATAACTGGACTACCGATGATTTTGATTTGAGTGCCTTGGCAGGTAAAACAATTTACGGTATTAAACTCTATTTTGAAAATGACAAAGACTTAAAAGGTTATCAATTCAATTTGGGCCAATTAACCATTAGCAATAATCAAGATGCTCCTCAGGCACCAACCACAGTAGCTGTAGCCAAACAAGTCCTTAAAAATGCCCAAGAAGCGGAAGCAGTTGTGCAATTTAAAGGCAACAAGGATGCAGATTTCTATGAAGTTTACGAAAAAGATGGAGACAGCTGGAAATTACTAACTGGCTCATCTTCTACAACTATTTATCTACCAAAAGTTAGCCGCTCAGCAAGTGCTCAAGGTACAACTCAAGAACTGAAGGTTGTAGCAGTCGGTAAAAATGGAGTTCGTTCAGAAGCTGCAACCACAACCTTTGATTGGGGCATGACTGTAAAAGATACCAGCCTACCTAAACCACTAGCTGAAAATATCGTTCCAGGTGCAACAGTTATTGATAGTACTTTCCCTAAGACTGAAGGTGGAGAAGGTATTGAAGGTATGTTGAATGGTACCATTACCAGTCTTTCAGACAAGTGGTCTTCTGGACAGTTAAGTGGTAGTGTGGATATTCGTTTGACCCAGCCACGTACAGTTGTTAGATGGGTGATGGACCATGCTGGAGCTGGTGGAGAATCTGTAAACGACGGTTTGATGAACACCAAAGACTTTGACCTCTATTATAAAGATGCGGATGGTCAATGGAAGTTGGCTAAGGAAGTCCGTGGCAATAAAGCCCATGTTACAGATATTACCCTTGATAAACCAATCACAGCTCAAGATTGGCGCTTGAATGTTGTCACTTCTGACAATGGAACCCCATGGAAGGCTATTCGTATCTATAACTGGAAAATGTATGAAAAGCTTGATACTGAGAGTGTCAATATTCCGATGGCCAAGGCTGCAGCCCGTTCTCTAGGTAACAACAAGGTGCAAGTTGGTTTTGCGGATGTACCAGCTGGAGCAACCATTACCGTTTATGACAATCCAAATTCTCAAACTCCTCTTGCAACTTTGAAGAGCGAAGTTGGAGGTGACCTAGCAAGTTCACCATTGGATTTGACAAATCAATCTGGTCTTCTTTACTATCGTACCCAATTACCAGGTAAGGAAATTAGTAATGTCCTGGCTGTTTCCGTTCCAAAAGATGACAGAAGAATCAAGTCAGTCAGCCTAGAAACAGGACCTAAGAAAACAAGCTACGCCGAAGGGGAGGATTTAGACCTTAGAGGAGGTGTTCTTCGAGTTCAGTATGAAGGAGGAGCTGAGGACGAACTCATTCGCCTAACTCACGCAGGTGTATCAGTATCAGGTTTTGACACGCATCATAAGGGAGAACAAAATCTTACTTTACAATATTTGGGACAACCAGTAAATGCGAATTTGTCAGTGACTGTCACTAGCCAAGATGAAGCAAGTCCGAAAACTATTTTGGGAATTGAAGTAAGTCATGAACCGAAAAAAGATTATCTAGTTGGTGATAGTTTAGACTTGTCTGAAGGACGCTTTGCAGTAGCTTATAGCAATGACACCATGGAAGAACATTCCTTTACTGATGAGGGAGTTGAAATTTCTGGTTACGATGCTCAAAAGACTGGTCGTCAAACCTTGACGCTTCGTTACCAAGGTCATAAAGTCAACTTTGATGTTTTGGTATCTCCAAAAGCAGCATTGAACGATGAGTACCTTAAACAAAAATTAGCAGAGGTTGAAGCAGCTAAGAACAAGGTGGTCTATAACTTTGCTTCACCAGAAGTAAAAGAAGCCTTCTTGAAAGCAATTGAAGCGGCCGAACAAGTGTTGAAAGACCATGAAACTAGCACCCAAGATCAAGTGAATGATCGTCTCAATAAATTGACAGAAGCTCATAAAGCTCTGAATGGTCAAGAGAAATTTAAGGAAGAAAAGACAGAACTCGATCGCTTAACAGGTGAGGCTCAAGAGCTCTTAGCTGCCAAACCAAACCATCCTTCAGGTTCTGCCCTAGCCCCACTTCTTGAAAAGAACAAGGCCTTGGTTGAAAAAGTAGATTTGAGTCCAAAAGAGCTTGCAACAGCGAAACAGAGTCTGAAAGATCTGGTTGCTTTATTGAAAGAAGACAAGCCAGCAGTCTTTTCTGATAGTAAAACAGGTGTTGAAGTACACTTCTCAAATAAAGAGAAGACTGTCATCAAGGGCTTGAAAGTAGAACGTGTTCAAGCAAGTGCTGAAGAGAAGAAATACTTTGCTGGAGAAGATGCTCATGTCTTTGAAATAGAAGGTCTAGATGAAAAAGGTCAAGACGTTGATCTCTCTTACGCTTCTATTGTGAAAATTCCAATTGAAAAAGATAAGAGAGTGAAGAAAGTCTTCTTCTTACCTGAAGGCAAAGAAGCAGTAGAGTTGGCTTTTGAACAAACAGATAGTCATGTCATCTTTACAGCACCACACTTTACACATTATGCCTTTGTTTATGAATCTGCTGAAAAACCACAACCTGCTAAACCAGTAGAAAAAGTTATTTCAAGCAAGGAACCAGCTGAAGGTGTCAAGAATTTGGTTGTGGATACTCCGAAACTAGAAGTTGAAGAGACAAGTATCGCCTTCGAACACCAAGAACGACCAAATCCAAATCTCCCAGTCGGTCAACGTCAACTTGTCCAAGCAGGAGTTGAGGGACACATTCGTCGCTTGATTGAAGTAGATAGCCAAGGTAATCGTACCCTTCGCTCTACCGAAGTTTTGAAAGAAGCAAGTCCTGAAATCGTGGAAGTAGGTACTGGTCTAATCCCTGCCAATCCAGCCCCACAAAACACATACCTTCCAAAACCTACTAATCAACCGGCTTCTGATCAACAAAAGGCTCCTAAATTGGAAGTTCAAGAGGAAAAGGTTGCCTTTGATCGTCAAGAGCATGAAAATGCTGAGATGCTAGTTGGGGAACAACGAGTCATCATACAGGGACGAGATGGTCTATTAAGACATGTCTTTGAAGTTGATGAAAACGGTCAGCGTCGCCTTCGTTCAACAGAAGTCATCCAAGAAACGATTCCAGAAATTGTTGAAATTGGAACAAAAGTAAAAACTGAACCAGCAGTAGCGCCTACACAAGAAAAACCAGCCCAAAATACAGCAGTTAAGTCAGAAGAAGCAGGCAAACAATTGCCAAATACAGGAACTGCTGATGCCAATGAAGCCCTAATAGCAGGATTGGCCAGCCTTGGTCTTGCTAGTTTAGCCTTGACATTGAAACAGAAAAAAGAAGATGAAGATTAAATATCGAAAAATCTTGTGAAATCTTTCCTTATATTTCCAAAGTGTGATATAATAGTCTCGAATAAAATAAATAAAGGGGTTTTTGTAACATGGCAAAACTTACTGTTAAAGACGTTGACTTGAAAGGTAAAAAAGTCCTCGTTCGTGTTGACTTCAACGTACCATTGAAAGATGGCGTAATCACTAACGACAACCGTATCACTGCAGCTCTTCCAACTATCAAGTACATCCTTGAACAAGGTGGACGTGCTATCCTCTTCTCTCACCTTGGTCGTGTAAAAGAAGAAGCAGACAAAGCTGGTAAATCGCTTGCTCCTGTAGCTGCTGACTTGGCAGCTAAATTGGGTCAAGATGTTGCTTTCCTTCCAGGTGTCACTCGTGGTGCTGAATTGGAAGCAGCTATCAACGCTCTTGAAGATGGACAAGTTCTCTTGGTTGAAAACACTCGTTACGAAGATGTTGACGGCAAGAAAGAATCTAAAAACGATCCTGAACTTGGTAAATACTGGGCATCACTTGGAGATGGTATCTTCGTAAACGATGCATTCGGTACAGCTCACCGTGCACACGCATCTAACGTTGGTATCTCAGCAAACGTTGAAAAAGCAGTTGCTGGTTTCCTTCTTGAAAACGAAATTGCCTACATCCAAGAAGCAGTTGAAGCTCCAGAACGTCCATTCGTGGCTATCCTTGGTGGTTCAAAAGTTTCAGACAAGATCGGTGTTATCGAAAACTTGCTTGAAAAAGCTGATAAAGTCCTTATCGGTGGTGGTATGACTTACACATTCTACAAAGCACAAGGTATCGAAATCGGTAACTCACTTGTAGAAGAAGACAAATTGGATGTTGCGAAAGCTCTTCTTGAAAAAGCAAACGGTAAATTGATCTTGCCAGTTGACTCAAAAGAAGCTAACGCATTTGCGGACTACACTGAAGTGAAAGACACTGAAGGTGAAGCAGTGGATCCAGGCTTCCTTGGTCTTGACATCGGTCCAAAATCTATCGCTAAATTTGACGAAGCATTGACTGGTGCGAAAACAGTTGTATGGAACGGACCTATGGGTGTATTTGAAAACCCAGACTTCCAAGCTGGTACAATTGGTGTGATGGACGCTATCGTGAAACAACCAGGAGTTAAATCAATCATTGGTGGTGGTGACTCAGCTGCTGCAGCGATTAACCTTGGTCGTGCAGATAAATTCTCATGGATCTCTACTGGTGGTGGAGCATCAATGGAACTTCTTGAAGGTAAAGTTCTTCCAGGACTTGCAGCCTTGACAGAAAAATAAGACTTTATAAACAAATCAAAGAAGAGAGGGATGAAAGTTCCTCTTTTCTTTTGCTTAAAATAAAAACGCTTCCTCTCAACTATTGCTCATAAAATCAGCCAATTTATGATAAAATGGAAATAGAAAGTTGAGATTATGAGTTATTTTAAAAAATATAAATTCGATAAATCCCAGTTCAAACTTGGTATGCGAACCTTTAAAACAGGTATTGCTGTTTTTCTAGTTCTCTTGATTTTTGGCTTTTTTGGCTGGAAAGGTCTTCAAATCGGTGCTTTGACAGCCGTTTTTAGCCTGAGGGAGAGTTTTGATAAGAGTGTCCATTTTGGGACTTCGCGTATTCTAGGAAATAGTATCGGTGGCCTCTATGCCCTGGTCTTCTTCCTATTAAATACCTTTTTCCACGAAGCCTTTTGGGTGACCTTGGTTGTTGTTCCAATCTGCACCATGTTAACCATTATGACAAATGTAGCCATGAATAACAAAGCAGGTGTAATTGGTGGTGTAGCAGCTATGTTAATTATTACCCTATCGATTCCGAGTGGTGAAACAATTTTGTACGTGTTTGCGCGTGTATCAGAAACTTTCATGGGAGTTTTTGTCGCAATTCTCGTAAATTACGATATTGATCGCATTCGTCTCTTTTTAGAGAAAAAAGAAAAATAATGTTACATTTTATAACATTATCAATTGACGTTTGTCTTTTTTTAGACTATAATAGACAGAAAGAAGGAAATTGTAAATGAAGGAAAAAGAATTTCGCCGAAATATGGCTGTTTTTCCTATCGGCAGTGTTATGAAGTTGACCGATCTATCGGCGCGTCAGATTCGTTATTATGAAGATCAAGAGTTGATCAAACCTGATCGAAACGAAGGGAACCGTCGCATGTATTCCTTGAATGACATGGATCGTCTGCTTGAAATCAAAGATTATATCTCTGAAGGTTATAATATCGCTGCCATTAAGAAAAAATATGCTGAACGTGAAGCGAAATCCAAGAAAGCGGTGAGTCAGACTGAGGTGCGTCGTGCACTTCATAATGAACTCCTCCAACAGGGTCGCTTTGCTTCAGTACGGTCACCTTTTGGTCGCGGTTAAGCAACCGCAAGTACTCATAATTAAGGAGAAAACTCATGCCAATCACAGCTGCAGATATTCGTCGTGAAGTCAAGGAAAAAAATGTTACCTTTATCCGTCTCATGTTCTCAGATATTTTGGGAACCATGAAAAACGTCGAAATTCCTGCTACAGATGAACAGTTAGATAAAGTCTTGTCAAACAAGGCTATGTTTGATGGATCTTCAATCGAAGGTTTTGTACGTATCAATGAGTCGGATATGTACTTGTACCCTGACTTGGATACATGGACAGTCTTCCCTTGGGGAGATGAAAATGGAAGTGTTGCAGGTTTGATCTGTGATGTCTATACAACAGAAGGTGAACCATTTGCAGGTGACCCTCGTGGCAATTTGAAACGTGCTCTTCGTCATATGGAAGAAGTAGGATTCAAATCTTTCAACCTTGGACCAGAGCCAGAATTCTTCCTATTTAAATTGGATGAAAATGGGGACCCAACACTTGAAGTAAATGACAAGGGTGGTTACTTTGATTTGGCGCCTACTGACCTTGCGGACAATACACGTCGTGAGATTGTCAATGTCTTGACCAAAATGGGATTTGAAGTAGAAGCGAGTCACCATGAGGTTGCGGTTGGACAACATGAGATTGACTTCAAGTACGATGAAGTTCTCCGTGCTTGTGATAAGATTCAAATCTTTAAACTCGTTGTTAAAACCATTGCTCGCAAACATGGCCTTTACGCAACCTTTATGGCTAAACCAAAATTTGGTATTGCCGGATCAGGTATGCACTGTAATATGTCCTTGTTTGATGCAGAAGGAAATAATGCCTTCTTTGATCCAAATGATCCAAAAGGAATGCAGTTGTCTGAAACGGCCTACCATTTCCTTGGTGGTTTGATCAAACATGCCTACAACTATACTGCTATCATGAACCCAACGGTTAACTCATACAAACGTTTGGTTCCAGGTTATGAAGCGCCTGTTTATATTGCTTGGGCTGGCCGTAACCGTTCGCCACTTGTGCGCGTGCCTGCTTCACGTGGTATGGGAACTCGTCTTGAGTTGCGTTCGGTAGACCCAATGGCAAACCCATATATCGCTATGGCAGTTCTATTGGAAGTTGGTTTGCATGGTATTGAAAATAAAATCGAAGCACCAGCTCCTATTGAAGAAAATATCTACATCATGACAGCAGAAGAGCGCAAGGAAGCTGGTATTACAGACCTTCCATCAACTCTTCACAACGCTTTGAAAGCTCTGACTGAAGATGAAGTTGTCAGAGCGGCTCTTGGAGAACATATCTATACTAGTTTCCTTGAAGCTAAACGAATCGAATGGGCAAGTTATGCAACCTTCGTTTCACAATGGGAAATTGATAATTATTTAGACCTTTACTAATATAGAAGAAAGATTGCCTGTGGGTGATCTTTTTTCTTGCGTTTTATATCGAGGTGTGATATATTTTATATAACGAAGTGCGATATATCGAACTGGATAGGAGGTGGCTACAAATGGAATTAACGGATAAGATTCGTCGAGTTTATCTTCCCATGACGGAAACGGGTTTTTATATCTTGTTCTGTCTGCAAAAGGAAGGTCATGGTTATAGTATTACGCAAAAGGTCAAGGAGATGACAGATTCGCAAGTTTCGATTAGTCCTGGGACTATGTATGGAACATTGTCAAAGATGGAAAAGGATGGTTTGATTTCCTTTGTCCTAGAAGAGGAGAAGCGTAAAATCTATCAGATCACAGACTTGGGACGAAAAGTCTTAGATATTGAATTGAAGCGTATTGAACGGCTCTATAGAAACAGTCGGGAGGAGCTCTGATGGAAAAGAAGGTTGTTTATAGAATTTGTACCATTGCGGATTATGATATAGAGGCTTTCTATCTCAGAGAAATGCATGCTCAGGGCTGGAAACTTAGGAAAGTAAGCTATTCTATCTTGTTGTTTGCAGTTAAGTATACCTTTGAAAAGTGTCAGCCTGAACAAGTGTCTTATCAGTTGGACTTTTATCCCATGAAAAAATCAGAGAGAGCCTCCTATTTACAACTATTTAAAGACTGTGGCTGGGAGCATATTACAAACTTTAATGGTTTTTCCTACTTTAGAAAAGCACATTCTGAAATTGAGTCGGATGCGGAGTTTGAAATTTATAATGATGCTACTGGGAAGTTGGATATGGTTAATCGGATTTTAAGACTGCGGTTGCTTCCTGTTTTGTTTTTCTTGTCAATGTTGATTCCGTTGTTCTTAAAGTTGCTCAATGAAAGAGACGTTTTTAGCGGGCTAGTGTTTTTGCTTGCTATCATAGATTGTGTTTTATTGTTGGCTCTTGTGGTTCAGATTTCTTATATTTTTTGGAGATTGTTTCAAAAATGGAAAGAATTATCTGATAAATGAAGCAATACCTGTTTTCTAATCTGGAGGTAAGACAATGAATAGTGAAGTACAATTTCGGATTTTTACAATAGTTGATTTGGACAAGGAAGAAGAATATTTACATGAGATGCACTTGAAAGGTTGGAGATATAGAACTAATCGTTTTGGTTTTTTCTATTTTGAACAGTGCCAACCAGATGATGTGATGTACAGTGTATGGAATACTAGCTACCTTAGAAAGAATGAGATAGTGTTGCAAAGTATTAAGGATAGAGGCTGGGAGTTTGTGGAGCGATGTTCTTATTCTGTTTTCCGAAAGGCAACTGGTGATATAGTTTCAAACGATCAATCTTTTATAGATAATCGACTTAGATGGGAAGGTGTGAAATCAGGATTTCGTTCATGTGTAACCTCTATCTCTGGAGGTCTAGTTGTTTGTATGAGTTTGTTTAGAGAAGATCTTTCCATGTCTTTCTTCATCATTTTTGCTCTATATGCTTTTATGATTTCTTATCTAATCTATGGTTATTTCAGATTAAAAAGGAAATACCAAGTAGATGAATAGCAAGGTTCTAGGTCTTCAGACTGATTTTTAGCACTCTTGACAAAAGAGTGCTAATTTTTTGAGTTTTTATCTTGACATTCTCTTTTAAGGGTGTATAATAGAATCATAAGTTAGCACTTGAGTGTATCGAGTGCTAATCGATCAGACAGAGAGGAGTGATGAGATGGTTACAGAGCGTCAGCAGGATATTTTAAATCTGATTATTGACATCTTTACCAAAACGCACGAACCTGTCGGATCCAAAGCCTTGCAAGAGTCTATTAACTCTAGCAGTGCAACCATTCGTAATGACATGGCGGCTCTAGAAAAGCAAGGTTTGCTTGAGAAGGCTCATACTTCAAGTGGTCGGATGCCAAGTGTTGCTGGCTTTCAGTACTATGTGAAACACTCACTGGATTTTGACCGACTGGCTGAAAATGAGGTTTATGAGATTGTTAAAGCCTTTGATCAGGAATTCTTCAAGCTGGAGGATATTCTGCAAGAAGCTGCTAATCTACTGACGGACCTGAGTGGCTGTACGGTAGTGGCACTGGATGTTGAGCCGAGCAGGCAACGTCTGACAGCCTTTGATATCGTTGTTTTGGGGCAACATACAGCCTTGGCAGTATTCACCCTAGACGAGTCACGAACGGTGACTAGTCAGTTTCTGATTCCAAGGAACTTTTTGCAGGAGGATTTGCTGAAACTGAAGAGCATCATTCAGGAACGTTTCCTCGGTCACACCGTTCTGGATATTCACTACAAGATTCGGACAGAGATTCCGCAGATTATCCAGCGTTACTTTACAACAACGGACAATGTTATCGATCTCTTTGAACACATTTTTAAGGAAATGTTCAACGAAAACATTGTGGTGGCGGGCAAGGTTAATCTCTTGAATTTTGCCAATCTGGCAGCCTATCAGTTCTTTGATCAGCCACAACAGGTCGCCTTGGAGATTCGTGAGGGTCTGCATGAAGATCAGATGCAAAATGTCCGTGTTGCAGACAGTCAAGAGTCTTGTTTGGCTGACTTAGCGGTGATTAGTAGCAAGTTCCTGATTCCTTATCGGGGAGTTGGAATTCTAGCAATTATCGGTCCGGTCAATCTGGATTACCAACAATTAATCAACCAAGTCAATGTAGTCAATCGTGTTTTGACCATGAAGTTGACAGATTTTTACCGCTACCTCAGTAGTAATCATTACGAAGTACATTAAGATTGAAATCATTAAAGGAGGCGAAAATGGCCCAAGATATAAAAAATGAAGAAGTAGAAGAAGTCCAAGAAGAGGAAGTTGTGGAAACGGTAGAAGAAACAACTCCTGAGAAGTCTGAATTGGACTTGGCAAATGAACGTGCAGATGAGTTCGAAAACAAATACCTTCGCGCTCATGCAGAAATGCAAAATATCCAACGCCGTGCCAATGAAGAGCGTCAAAACTTGCAACGTTATCGTAGCCAGGACTTGGCAAAAGCGATTCTCCCTTCTTTGGATAACCTTGAGCGTGCACTCGCGGTTGAAGGTTTGACAGACGATGTCAAAAAAGGATTGGAAATGGTGCAAGAAAGCTTGATTCACGCTTTGAAAGAAGAAGGAATCGAAGAAATCACAGCTGACGGTGAATTTGACCATAACTACCATATGGCCATCCAAACTCTCCCAGCAGACGATGACCACCCAGCAGATACCATCGCCCAAGTCTTCCAAAAAGGCTACAAACTCCATGACCGCATCCTACGCCCAGCAATGGTGGTGGTGTACAACTAAGATACAAAGCCCGTAAAAAGCTCACAGTAAAAATAGGAGATTGACGAAGTGTTCGATGAACACAAGGAAATCTATCTTTTTTACCCAGAGCTTAGGGCGTGTTCGATTAGGCGATTCTGACGGTTGCTGAAGCAACTCGTCAGAAAACGGCAATCGCTATGGCGTTTGCCTAGCCTCCTTACTAACTCGTTGTCGAAATAAAATCGATTTCGACTCCTCGTGTCGTAATTTACATAATAGAAAACTTGTCCGAAACGACAATAAACTATGAAGAAAGATAAAAAGTAGTTCAGCTTTGCAATAGTGAGCGAAGCGAACCAAAGGCGATACTCTTCGCCGTGGCGCTATTTGCGCAAACTTTGAGACCTTAGGCTCAAAGTTTAGTCAAAGAGATTGACGAAGTCAAGCTCTGACGGCGCCGCCACCTAAGAAGAGTATCAAAAAGAAAAAAAGATAAAATTAAGGAGAAAAACACATGTCTAAAATTATCGGTATTGACTTAGGTACAACAAACTCAGCAGTAGCAGTTCTTGAAGGAACTGAATCAAAAATCATCGCAAACCCAGAAGGAAACCGCACAACTCCATCTGTAGTATCATTTAAAAACGGCGAAATCATCGTTGGTGATGCTGCAAAACGTCAAGCAGTTACAAACCCAGATACAGTTATCTCTATCAAATCTAAAATGGGAACTTCTGAAAAAGTTTCTGCTAACGGAAAAGAATACACTCCACAAGAAATCTCAGCTATGATTCTTCAATACTTGAAAGGCTACGCTGAAGAATACCTTGGCGAAAAAGTAACTAAAGCAGTTATCACAGTTCCAGCTTACTTTAATGATGCTCAACGTCAAGCAACAAAAGACGCTGGTAAAATTGCTGGTCTTGAAGTAGAACGTATCGTCAACGAACCAACAGCAGCAGCCCTTGCTTATGGTTTGGACAAGACTGACAAAGAAGAAAAAATCTTGGTATTTGACCTTGGTGGTGGTACATTCGACGTTTCTATCCTTGAATTGGGTGACGGTGTCTTCGACGTATTGTCAACTGCAGGGGACAACAAACTCGGTGGTGATGATTTTGACCAAAAAATCATTGACCACTTGGTAGCAGAATTCAAGAAAGAAAACGGTATTGACTTGTCTACTGACAAGATGGCAATGCAACGTTTGAAAGATGCAGCTGAAAAAGCGAAGAAAGACCTTTCTGGTGTAACTTCAACACAAATCAGCTTGCCATTTATCACTGCAGGTGAGGCTGGACCTCTTCACTTGGAAATGACTTTGACTCGTGCGAAATTTGATGATTTGACTCGTGACCTTGTAGAACGTACAAAAGTTCCAGTTCGTCAAGCCCTTTCAGATGCAGGTTTGAGCTTGTCAGAAATCGATGAAGTTATCCTTGTTGGTGGGTCAACTCGTATCCCAGCCGTTGTAGAAGCTGTTAAAGCTGAAACTGGTAAAGAACCAAACAAATCAGTAAACCCTGACGAAGTAGTTGCTATGGGTGCTGCCATCCAAGGTGGTGTGATTACTGGTGATGTCAAAGACGTTGTCCTTCTTGACGTAACACCATTGTCACTTGGTATCGAAACAATGGGTGGTGTCTTCACAAAACTCATCGACCGTAACACAACAATTCCAACATCTAAATCACAAGTCTTCTCAACTGCAGCAGACAACCAACCAGCCGTTGATATCCACGTTCTTCAAGGTGAACGCCCAATGGCGGCAGATAACAAGACTCTTGGACGTTTCCAATTGACAGACATCCCAGCTGCACCTCGTGGAATTCCTCAAATCGAAGTAACATTTGACATCGACAAGAACGGTATCGTATCTGTTAAGGCCAAAGACCTTGGAACTCAAAAAGAACAAACAATTGTGATCCAATCTAACTCAGGTTTGACTGACGAAGAAATCGACCGCATGATGAAAGATGCAGAAGCTAACGCTGAAGCAGATAAGAAACGTAAAGAAGAAGTTGATCTTCGTAACGAAGTAGATCAAGCTATCTTCGCAACTGAAAAGACTATCAAGGAAACTGAAGGAAAAGGCTTCGATGCAGAACGTGATGCTGCCCAAGCTGCTCTCGATGACCTTAAGAAAGCTCAAGAAGATAACAACTTGGACGAAATGAAAGCAAAACTTGAAGCATTGAACGAAAAAGCTCAAGGACTTGCTGTTAAACTCTACGAACAAGCTGCAGCAGCCCAACAAGCTCAAGCAGGAGCAGAAGGCGCACAAGCAACAGGAAACGCAGGCGATGATGTCGTAGACGGAGAGTTTACTGAAAAGTAAGATGCAGAGCCCGTTAAAACCTCACAGTGAAAATAGGAAATCTGATGCAGAAACTTTAGTTTCTAGAAAGATTTGTCTTTTTCACCAAGAGGTTAGGGCGTGCTCGATTTAGCATTACTAGTTTGATTTTTAAAACTCGAACGTCGTAATGATAGGAAGAAATCCAGAGGTTGCAACCCAGCCTCTGTTTTTCGATAAAATAGAGGATGTTGCGTATGAAAAAAGTACTTTGTATCATTTATCCTAATTTCTCTCTTTATGAGATAACCACTTTAACGAGTACTTTAGCTCTGTCTTTTGATATCACGATTGATTATGTCGCTTCTGAGAATTCGATGGTGGTCTCTGAGGATGATTTGCCCTGTCAACCGACAAAAACATTGGATCAGATCCGTATAGAAGATTATTCTTGTGTGATTTTGCCAGGAATGGTAAATATAGGTCCTGTTCTACAAGATGAGAAATTAATCTCGTTTTTGAGAAGTCTTAATGAGCAAGATATCCTAATTGCAGCCATTTCTTCAGCGCCACTTTTATTGGCGAAAGCAGGCTTGTTGAACGACACGAAATTTACAGGTGGAATTTGGCAAAACTTCTTTGACTATTTTGAATTTCTTCCACGTGAGAATTTCCAACCGAAAGTTCTTGTCCAAGATAAACAAATTATTACGGCTATCGGTTTTGCACATCAAGAGTTTGCAAGAAAAGTGATTTTCGGTTTAGGGTTGGCAGAGAATACGGACAATTATTTTAAAGAACAGAACGAGTATGCTGAAGAGGATTTGATATTTACTCTATCAGATGAAGAGTTTAATCAAGTGAAGCAGAGTATAGAAAACAGCCTCTAAAGATTTACATGAAAATTATAGAAAGGAACAAAGAGTGTTCGTAACTGAACACGGGTTCCCAAATTTCTTACTCAATATAACAGAAAGGAATTGAACCCGACCTAAATCGAGGTTTGATTCAAAATATCAATAGAAAGGAACAAGGGTGTTCGTAACTGAACACGGGCTACGGACTGTGCCAAAAAGATAGTTTTTTCTAGGACGCAAGCGTCCGTCGTCAAAACCCCTATTTTGGCTGTGTCCGTTTGACGCCCTTTGTATCTTGAATTATGAACAATACTGAATTTTATGATCGTCTGGGGGTGTCAAAAAACGCTTCGGCAGACGAGATCAAAAAGGCTTATCGTAAGCTTTCGAAAAAATACCACCCAGATATCAACAAGGAGCCTGGTGCTGAGGAAAAGTACAAGGAAGTTCAAGAAGCCTATGAGACTTTGAGTGACGACCAAAAACGTGCTGCCTATGACCAATATGGTGCTGCTGGAGCCAACGGTGGTTTTGGTGGAGCTGGTGGTTTCGGCGGTTTCGATGGGGCAGGAGGCTTCGGTGGTTTTGAAGATATCTTCTCAAGTTTCTTCGGCGGAGGCGGTGCTTCACGCAATCCAAATGCTCCTCGTCAGGGGGATGACCTCCAATACCGTGTGAATTTGACCTTTGAAGAAGCTATTTTTGGAGCTGAAAAAGAAGTTAAGTACAATCGTGAAGCAAGCTGTAGTACATGTAATGGCTCAGGTGCTAAGCCAGGAACAAGTCCAGTCACTTGTGGACGCTGTCATGGAGCTGGTGTCATTAATGTTGATACGCAGACTCCGCTTGGTATGATGCGTCGTCAAGTGACCTGTGATGTCTGTCACGGTCGCGGAAAAGAAATCAAAGATCCATGTACAACTTGTCACGGAACAGGGCATGAAAAACAAGCTCATAGTGTACATGTCAAAATCCCTGCTGGTGTGGAAACAGGTCAACAAATTCGCCTAGCCGGTCAAGGTGAAGCTGGATTTAACGGTGGACCTTATGGTGACTTGTATGTAGTGGTTTCTGTGGAAGCCAGCGACAAGTTTGAACGTGAAGGAACGACTATCTTCTACAATCTCAACCTCAACTTTGTCCAAGCAGCTCTTGGTGACACAGTTGATATCCCAACTGTTCATGGTGATGTTGAATTGGTTATCCCAGAGGGAACTCAGACTGGTAAGAAATTCCGTCTACGTGGCAAAGGAGCTCCGAGTCTTCGTGGTGGTGCAGTTGGTGACCAATACGTTACCGTCAATGTTGTAACACCGACAGGCTTGAATGACCGCCAAAAAGCAGCCTTGAAAGAATTCGCAGCTGCAGGTGATTTAAAAGTCAATCCAAAGAAAAAGGGCTTCTTTGACCATATTAAAGATGCCTTTGAAGGAGAATAACACAAAAAGAGCCGTTGGGCTCTTTTTACTTTATTCTTTGTAATGTTAGCATTGGAACAATCACTCATCGGCTGATTTTCTATCAGACCTTTGCTTGAGCAAGCCAGCTGCATCCATATCTTGGATGAGTTGCTTGATTTCCGCTTCTTTACCAGGCTTAATGGTAACGGTATCAATATGGTTGATTGCAGAGTTATCCTGAATATCCACCAAAGTCAAGGCTTTTTCATAGAATGCAATTCCCTTTTTTAGACTTTCCTGATCCTTCCAATATAGAACTGAGTAATCAGGATTTGGTTTCTTTCCGATTTCTTGTAAATAATTCCTACTTTCCTTCTTTAAAAATTGCAATAAACCATGATTGAACAAGTTATCCCCTACTTTATAGTAGGAGATATCTCCAGTCTGTAGGACATAGACTTCGAGTTGGTTTTTGGTGAGATTTGGACTTTCTTTTAAGACGGGATGGCTATTGATGAACTCATCTGAGAAAGTAACATAAAAATTTAAGCCCCCACCCTCGTATTTATATCTTCCATTTGATTTTACTTTCTTAGGAGGCATGTCAAGGGAGGTAAAGATTTGTTTGAGGGCGTTATTTCCCTTGTGAATGTCAATCGGTGAGGCTCTGAAGGCAAAAAACAGTACTAGAAATGCTAGGACCGCAAGAAGGCTAAGGCAACCACAAGGGATTAGGATGATCTGTGCCAGAATTTTAAAAAACTGTTTCATTTTCATTCCTCTTTTTTGTTTGACCCTGACAACCTAAAATAGATTTAAGGAAAGTTCATGGCTCTTTTTACTTATCTTCGATTTCCTGTGTTTCTTTTATCACAGCTAGTCTAGTCTGGATATCTTTTTCCAAGACCTTAAACTTGTAAGTCAGGTCTTCTTGGTATTCCTTGATGAGTTCTTTTTGCTGGTCAATGATTTGCAGGCTGTTTTGGATAATATCTACATCGTCCTTGATAGCTTGAACGCGGTCAGTGGTATTCAAGACTTCATCTGTGATGGTTTGGCGATTTTTTGTGAGCAGATAACTTCCAGCTGCAGCTCCTGCAAATAGCAGTAGGTTGGATAATTTCATGGCAACTCCTTAGGCGTTTTTGATAGTTTCAGCGACTTGGGCGAGTTTGTCAAAGTCTGGTTCGTGGGCGATAAAATCAATCTTGAGGTCATCATCGGCACTGTAGCGAGGTACGAGGTGAACGTGGGTGTGAAAGACTGTTTGACCTGCGATTTCTTCACAATTTGCAATGATATTCATGCCAGCAGCCTTGGTAGCTTTCATGACTTTTTGAGCAATTGTTGGCACTTGGGCAAAGAGTTGGCTGGCGCTAGTAGCGTCCATTTCCAAAAGATTGCGATAGTGCTCTTTGGGTACGACCAAGGTGTGTCCAGGTGTTACTTGAGAGATATCAAGAAAGGCAAGGATATGCTCATCTTCATATACTTTTGAAGCAGGAATTTCCCCTGCGATGATTTTACAAAAAATGCAATCTGACATAAAATCTACCTCTACTGTATTGAATTTTGATATAATATAGCTACATTATACCAGATTTGGAGAAAATATGTTAGAAATTAAAAACCTGACAGGTGGCTATGTCCATGTCCCTGTCTTGAAAGATGTGTCCTTTACTGTTGAAAGTGGGCAGCTGGTCGGTCTGATTGGTCTCAATGGTGCTGGGAAATCGACGACTATTAATGAAATTATCGGTCTGTTGACACCTTATAGTGGCTCCATCAATATCAATGGCTTGACACTGCAAGAAGATGCGACTAGCTACCGCAAGCAGATTGGCTACATTCCTGAGACACCTAGCCTGTATGAGGAATTGACCCTTAGAGAGCATATCGAAACGGTTGCTATGGCGTATGGTATTGAGCAAAAAGTGGCTTTTGAGCGAGTGGAACCTTTGTTGAAAATGTTCCGTCTAGATCAGAAATTAGACTGGTTCCCTGTTCATTTTTCAAAAGGGATGAAGCAGAAGGTCATGATTATCTGTGCTTTTGTGGTGGATCCGAGTCTTTTCATCGTGGATGAGCCTTTCCTTGGTCTTGATCCGCTGGCTATTGCGGACTTGATTCAGCTTTTGGAAGTGGAAAAGCAAAAAGGCAAATCTATTCTCATGAGTACTCACGTGCTGGATTCGGCAGAGAAGATGTGTGATGCCTTTGTCATTCTCCACAAGGGTGAGGTGCGTGCCAAAGGAAATCTCCTGCAGCTGCGCGAAGCCTTTGATATGCCTGAGGCTAGTTTGAATGATATTTACTTGGCTCTGACCAAAGAGGAGGAGCTATGAAAGACTTGTTTTTAAAGAGAAAGCAGGCTTTTCGGAAGGAGTGTCTTGGTTATCTGCGCTATGTGCTCAATGACCACTTTGTCTTGTTCCTGCTTGTCCTGTTGGGCTTTTTAGCCTACCAGTACAGTCAACTCTTGCAAGATTTTCCTGAAAATCATTGGCCTATCCTTTTGTTTGTAGGAATTACCTCTGTTTTACTTTTGCTTTGGGGAGGAATTGCCACCTATATGGAGGCTCCAGATAAGCTCTTTCTTTTGGTTGGGGAAGAGGAAATCAAACTCCATCTCAAGCGTCAAACTGGCATTTCCCTAGTCTTTTGGCTCTTTGTCCAGACCCTTTTCTTGCTGTTATTTGCTCCCTTATTTTTAGCCATGGATTATGGCTTGCCTGTTTTTCTGGTCTATGTGCTTTTATTGGGGGTAGGTAAATATTTCCTCTTTCGTCAAAAGGCCAGCAAATTTTTCACTGAAAATAGACTGGACTGGGACTATGTTATTTCCCAAGAAAGCAAGCGTAAGCAAGTCTTGCTTCGTTTCTTTGCCCTCTTTACGCAGGTCAAGGGAATTTCAAACAGCGTCAAGCGTCGTGCCTATCTGGACTTTATCCTAAAGGTTGTTCAGAAGGTGCCTGGGAAGATTTGGCAAAATCTCTATCTGCGTTCTTATCTGCGAAATGGAGATCTCTTTGCGCTCAGTCTCCGTCTGCTCTTGCTTTCCATACTGGCGCAGGTCTTTATCGAGCAAGCTTGGATTGCGACAGCAGTGGTGGTTCTCTTTAACTACCTCTTGCTCTTCCAGTTACTGGCCCTCTATCATGCCTTTGACTACCAGTATTTGACTCAACTTTTTCCACTAGACAAGGGGCAAAAGGAAAAAGGCTTACAGGCTGTAGTCCGAGGATTGACCAGTTTTGTTTTACTTGTGGAATTAGTTGTTGGGTTGATTACCTTCCAAGAAAAACTGCCCCTTCTAGCCTTGCTGGGTGCAGGTTTGGTTTTACAAGTCTTGTACCTACCTTATCAGGTAAAACGTCAGATGCAGGACTAACATTGCTTATATGATATTAAAAAAGAAGTTGAGTTCAGTTTGTCTCAGCTTCTTTTATTTTTTACAAGATAATGGTTGGTCCGTAGAGACTCAACTTGGTCTTGACTTGGTCAAAGTGAAAGCGGTCATAGGCCCGCCAAGCGGCGCGAGTAGGAGCATCTGGATCAAGAGCACTGAGTCCCATGAGAAGACTGGAAGTCTGGTAAAATTTTTCCAGTTCAATCAAGACTCGATTATCTACTGTTTCAGCCTTGGCTAGAAAACCAAGAATAGAGTTTAGTTGCTCCTGAAAGCGGACGTCGTCAGCGCTTGCCTGTCTGCATGCTTGGTAGGCTTTGTTTAAGTCAGTAATCAAAGTCTGAGCTCTTTTGATAGGGTCTGTATCTGTCATGAGAATTCCTCCTTTAATCTGGGTGCTAGTCTTGATTCTAGCAATTGTGTTTTGATACTGTCAGTTTATCACTTTTATCTCCTTTTTTATCTACAAATCTTTAATTGTTCTTGAAATTTCCTGAATGGTACTGTTAAGATTTTATGATAAAATAGTGGTAAGATTATCATGCTTATTTGAGGAACAAGACACCCTTCAGGAGCGTTAAAGGCCTGTTTAGGATTTGGTGGGCTTGTATCATAGTATTTTTGCTATTCTCTTTTTAGGAAGAAATCGAAACAAGGAGAGTAAGAAGATGAGAATATTTGTTTTAGAAGATGATTTTTCCCAACAGACTAGGATTGAAACAACGATTGAGAAACTCTTGAAAGAACATCATATCACTCCCAGCTCTTTTGAGGTCTTTGGTAAGCCAGACCAGCTACTGGCAGAGGTGCATGAGAAGGGAGCCCATCAACTATTCTTTTTGGATATTGAGATTCGAAATGAGGAGATGAAAGGTCTGGAAGTGGCTAGAAAGATTCGGGATCGGGATCCGTATGCCCTGATTGTCTTTGTGACAACTCACTCGGAGTTTATGCCCCTGTCCTTTCGCTACCAAGTGTCTGCTTTGGACTACATTGATAAGGCCTTGTCGGCAGAGGAGTTTGAGTCTCGGATCGAAACAGCCCTTCTCTATGCCAATAGTCAAGACAGTAAAAGTCTGGCGGAAGATTGCTTTTACTTTAAATCAAAATTTGCCCAATTCCAGTATCCTTTTAAAGAGGTTTACTATCTCGAAACGTCGCCCAGAGCCCATCGTGTTATTCTCTATACCAAGACAGACAGACTGGAATTTACAGCGAGTTTAGAGGAGGTTTTCAAGCAGGAACCCCGTCTCTTGCAGTGCCATCGCTCTTTTCTCATCAATCCTGCCAATGTGGTGCATTTGGATAAGAAAGAAAAACTCCTTTTCTTTCCTAATGGCGGAAGCTGTATGATTGCGCGTTATAAGGTCAGAGAAGTGTCTGAAGCTATTAATAACTTACACTGAGCTAGGAGAGTTTATGAATATTGCTTGGATATTGTTGTATACACTTGTTACTCATGGGCTAGAAATTGTCATTTTCTTTAAGGTGGATGGAATTGGTATCACTTTTGAGAGGATTTTTAAGGCTTTTCTTTTTAAGATACTGTTGGCCTTTGTTTTTTTAATGATTGAATATATGGTTGGAGATAATTACCTATTTTATTTTATGGAACCCTTGTACGGCATAGGCTTGGCTTTCTTATTGTTAAGAGGACTTCCTAAAAAACTCCTTCTCTTTTATGGTCTCTTTCCAATGATATTAGTGAATCTCTTTCATAGAGGTGTTTCCTATTTTGTGCTTCCATTTTTGGGACAAGGGCAAGTATATGATGACTACTCATTTGCTTGGTTATGTATAATAATTTTCAATTTCTTCATTTCCCTAGTCTTTTTGAAATGGTTGGACTATGATTTCACTAACTTGAGAAGGGAGATTCTAGATAAAACTTTTCAAAAGTCCCTGACTAAGATTAACTGGATAATGGGAGTCTACTATTTGGTGATGCAAAGTCTGTCTTTCTTTGAATATGAACAAGGTATTCAATCAAAGACTGTTCGCCATCTGATTCTGGTGTTTTACTTTCTCTTTTTTATGGGGATTATCAAGAAACTGGATACCTATTTGAAGGACAAACTCCATGAGAGATTGGACCAAGAGCAGACCTTGCGCTACAGAGATATGGAACGCTATAGTCGGCATATAGAGGAACTTTACAAGGAAGTACGGAGTTTTCGCCATGACTACACCAACCTTTTGACCAGCTTACGTCTGGGCATTGAAGAGGAGGATATGGAGCAGATAAAAGAGGTCTACGACTCGGTCTTAAAGGATTCTAGTGAAAAATTGCAGGACAATAAATATGACCTTGGTCGATTGGTAAATATTCGTGATAAAGCCCTCAAAAGTCTTCTGGCAGGAAAATTTCTAAAAGCCAGAGATAAGAAGATAGTCTTTAACGTCGAAGTTCCTGAGGAGATTCAGGTCGAGGGGATGAGCCTACTTGATTTTCTAACCATTGTGTCTATCCTTTGTGACAATGCTATTGAAGCCAGTGCAGAGGTCAGTCAACCTCATGTTTCAATCGCCTTTTTAAAAAATGGGTCACAGGAAACCTTTATCATTGAAAATTCCATTAAAGAAGAGGGTATAGACATTTCTGAGATTTTCTCCTTTGGAGCCAGTTCTAAAGGGGAGGAGAGAGGAGTTGGTCTCTATACCGTCATGAAAATTGTGGAAAGCCATCCCAATACCAGTCTAAATACCACCTGTCAAAACCAAATCTTTCGTCAGGTTTTAACGGTTCACTCGATGTCGGTTGATGATTAGAAGATCTGTGGAAAGAAGTACTGCCTGTAGTCATCAATTAAAATGCCATAGTATATGAGGTATCCTATATGAATAAGAAATCCTTTTTTATCATCTGTTCTACGTTGATCATAGCATCGAATCTTCTCATGATTTCCGTGGTGAACAAGGGAGAAGAAACGGGGAGTAATCTGTTTGTGATTGCTATAGCCTGTGTTATGTTACCATCATTCTTATATGCGGTTGAAAACCAACTGACTTCATTGGTAAGAGTAGAATCAATCCTCCTGATTCAGTTGACAGTTATATCCCTACTCCGTCTTATCAATAGAATAGGGAGTACGCCTGAAATCCTCAACATTATCATTACCCTTATCGCTTTGGCAAGTGGGACAGCTGCTATCCTTGTTGCAATCATGAGAATCTATCAGAACAGACGGAAGTGAGGGTGAATAGTTTTCTATTTTGTATTTTCACATTGTTAAATTTCCGTAGGGCAAGTATGTTTTTCATGCTTGCTTTTTAAATTTTTTAACAATTCAAGATGTTTTGATGACCATTTATGATTTGGATAGAAAATTTTAAAAAATAGTAGTACACTAACCTTATTAAGGTTGCAATAGGACGAAAATAAAAAGAGGTATTCCTCGTGAATGCAAAAACAATGTTACAATTGGATATTACGGTTGCTTAAAGGCTTGAGCCTGTAAGTAGAGGAGCTGTACTTGGAGGTAATTATGGATTTTAAAAGTTTTCTTATTGGTTTAGTCGTTGGTATATTTGGTCCTTATATGGATAATTTAATTAGAAAAAAATTTTTAAAATCTCCAAAAAAGAATAAAGATAGATCTAATTAGATAAAAAGATTTTTTATCGCTAGTTTAATCTACAGGGGAGTTTCTTTAATATTGTTTCGCCTGTTAAAATGATATGTGATAGCAGGATAAAAAATCTACAAATTAAGTTGGTATCAATACGGTGTAAAGGGCAAGTATGTTTTTCATGCTTGCTTTTTATTTTTTACAATTCAAGATGTTTTGATGACCATTCGTGATTTGAGTGATCCAAGGTCAAAATGAGTGCTATACTAGCAGTGTAAAGGGTGTGGCTCAACAGACATTTAGGAGGAAATTTTATGAAGAAAAAAATATTTGTCATTTTCATCTTGTATCTAATTATGTCCATCTTTCTATATCCGCTTAGGGAGAGTGCTTGGTATCATCTATTCTATACCATAGCCTATATAATTGCGGTTATAATCTATCTTGCTTTAACTAAAAAGAAAGGAGAAAAGAAATGAAAACTTTTCTTGCTAAAAAACGGAACATCTTCCTTGCGAGATTGTTCCTAGGTCAGTTGCCTTTACTTGTCTCTACTTATCTATTTCTATCTCGTCAGTTTTTAAATTTTTCCTTGGTTTTCCAATTTCTTTTAGTGGTTATTAACTTGGCTTCTATTTTGGTCACTGTTTACCTCACTAGGGAAATGAGGATAAGAGAGTTTGAAGATGATGATTTGGTTAGTCCTAGAACCAATCAGCTCATGTTCATCGGCTTGACGGGCTTTATGTCTATTATCTGTTTGTATAGAGGTATCACAGCAGGAGAATTCTATCAACAACTAATTGCCTATATTGGCGCTATTCTCTGCTTGGTTATCATGCTTCTGCTCATATGGGGCTTGAAGTACTATAAAAAGTAGGGGCTAATGAAGTTTATGTTATGAATACAAAAACGATGTCACAATTTGAAATGATGGATACTGAGATGCTTGCGAAAGTTGAAGGAAGTTTCGGAGGTTGGGGAGATATGATTTCTGGTTTATTGGGTGGGCTAGCACCGTCTCCAACTTTGGATCAATTAAATGGTAAGTGGCCTATGATACATCCTTCAAAACCATGTAGTCCTTATGGTATAGGGGGAACTCCAAACTCATGTAATGGTATTTAAAAAGGATTGAAGCTATGAAGGCAAAATATGGGAATCAAATTGTTGATGTTTGGGAAATTGGTCAAGCAACTCCTAAACCAAGTTGGGTAGAGGAAGCTTTTCAAAAAAATTATATGGTTTGGTTGGATAATCATGTGCGCATTCTAATGGCAGGTCTTAACACTTCTCTCGCAACGAATATCAAGTTTGGTCTAGTTGGAACAGTTGGAGGAGGATTCGCTGGTTATGGGATGTATGTTCTTGGTTATCCAGGTGATTATATAGATATCACCAATCATAGAGTTGTTTCTGCTAAAACATTTCATAAAAGTTATCAAATTTTATAAAATGATTAGATGTCATTTAATTGTAATGGAGAAAGCAATGAAAAAAATATTTTTTAAAAAACAGACCATTTTCCTTGCGAGATTGTTCTTAGGTCAGTTGCCTTTACTTGTCTCTGCTTATCTATTTCTATCTCGCCAGTTTTTAAATTTTTCCTTGGTTTTCCAATTTCTCTTAGTGGTTATTAACTTAGCTTCCATTTTGCTCACTGTTTACCTCACTAGGGAAATGAGGATAAGAGAATTTGAAGATGATGATTTGGTTAGTCCTAGAACCAATCAACTCATGTATATAGGCTTGACAGGTTTTATGTCTATTATTTGTTTGTATAGAGGTGTCACAGCAGGAGAATCCTATCAACAACTAATTGCCTATATTGGCGCTATTCTCTGCTTGATTATCATGCTTCTGCTCATTTGGGGTTTGAAGTATTATAAAAAGTAGAGGAAGGGTTTTCTTCTTAATCTGGGACTAGTCTAAAGACTGGCAGGAGGAGGTTATCATGTATAAACACTTATTTTTCCTAGATTCAAAAACCTTAGACTGGTTGACACCTTATATTCTGGTCTTGGCTTCTGACACCATTGCTTTTAATGTTTTTGTGCTAACCTTTGTATCTGTGGTGGTCTTTAATTCCCTAAATTCCATGCTGGCTTTAATGGTTATCTTCTTAGGGTGGGGTTATGTGATCGGATTTTGGTTACTAAAATGGTTTGTTTTGGAAAGGCTAGAACTAAAGAATGACGTGTAGGAAGTCTGTTTGGTGAGGAGGATAATTTTATGAAGTTTTTTGATAAATTTCATGCCTTTTGTTTTGGATTTTTAGTACTACTAATCGTCATTACAGTTCCTTATACGATTAACCATGGGGACTTTTTTCAAAATGAATCTGAATTGATTATTGTAAGTCTTCTTGTAACATCGCTGAGTGTTACTTATGCTAGAAAGTTTGAAATGGTTTCTTTTGGGATGTTAAGCAAGAAACAACTTTTGCTTTTCATTGCAATCTTTTTTCTAAGCGTTCTTGAGACGCTAGTTTATATTCATTTCTTCGCTGTTTCTTCTGGCGCAGGAGTTCAACACTTGGCGGAAGTCAGCAGAGGAATTTCCCTGTCTTTGATTTTGACTTCCTCAGTTTTTGGACCCATCCAGGAGGAACTCATTTTCAGAGGACTTCTTCAAGGTGCGGTTTTTGACAATTCTTGGTTAGGGATTATACTGACTTCCTCTCTCTTTTCTTTTATGCATGGACCTTCTAATGTCCCTTCGTTTATTTTTTATCTACTTGGGGGCTTGTTACTGGGCTTTGCTTATAAAAAGAGCCAAAACCTATGGGTTTCTACTCTAGTTCACATGTTTTACAATGCTTGGCCACTCTTATATTATTTATAAAAATCATGAAAAGGTAAGCAGAAGACGGTGCTTACCTTTTTCAAGTTATAATGATAGCCTGAGCCGATTGAGATGCTTTTCTTTGAGAATCGGGCGTGGAGCGGTTGACGAATAGGCCAAAAACTAGTAGAATAGTAAGGAAACTTTATACGGAGGAAAGAAATGGATTTGGGTGATAATGAGCTAACACTGACTCCCATACCTGGGAAAAGTGGCAAGGCTTATATGGGTAGCTATCCTGATGGGAAGCGCATCTTTGTAAAAATGAACACCTCTCCAATCCTACCTGGTCTAGCTAGAGAACAAATTGCTCCACAATTATTATGGAGTCGCCGTTTGGCAGATGGGCGTGATATGTGTGCTCAAGAATGGTTGACAGGCAAGATATTGACCCCCTATGATATGAATCGTAAACAAATCGTCAATATTTTAACCCGTCTTCATCGCTCACGTCCGTTGATGACACAGTTGAGTCGTTTGGGATATGCCATGGAAACACCTGTAGATTTACTGCAGTCTTGGCAAGAAACGGCTCCAGATGCTTTGCGTAAAAATCATTTTATCAGTGAAGTGATGGCTGATTTACGTCAGACTATTCCAGGATTTAGAGAGGACCATGCGACCATTGTCCATGGAGATGTACGACATAGTAATTGGATTGAGACAGACAGTGGCTTGATTTATTTGGTGGATTGGGATTCGGTTCGCTTGACCGACCGCATGTTTGATGTGGCCCATATGCTCTGCCATTATATTCCAGAACATCAGTGGAAGGAATGGTTGACCTACTACGGTTACAAGTACAATCAAACGGTATTAAATAAATTGTATTGGTACGGTCAATTGTCTTATTTGAGCCAGATTTCCAAGTATTATATGAACCAAGATTTAGAAAATGTCAATCGGGAGATTCATGGCTTGCGCCACTTCCGAGACAAGTATGGAAAGAGAAGATGAGAGTTAGAAATCGTAAAGGGGCGACAGAATTACTAGAGGCAAATCCCCAGTATGTGGTCCTCAATCCCTTGGAAGCCAAGGGAAAATGGCGGGACTTGTTTGGTAATGATAATCCCATTCATGTGGAAGTTGGAAGTGGAAAGGGTGCCTTTGTTTCGGGTATGGCCAAGCAAAACCCTGACATCAACTATATCGGGATTGATATTCAAAAGTCTGTTTTGAGCTACGCTTTGGACAAGGTGCTTGAAGTTGGAGTGCCTAATATCAAGCTCTTGTGGGTAGATGGTTCTGACTTGACTGACTACTTTGAAGACGGTGAAATTGATCGCTTGTATCTGAATTTTTCAGATCCATGGCCTAAAAAACGCCATGAAAAGCGTCGTTTGACTTACAAGACTTTCTTGGATACCTTCAAGCGTATCTTACCTGAAAATGGAGAAATTCATTTCAAAACGGATAACCGTGGCTTGTTTGAGTACAGCCTAGTGAGTTTTTCTCAATATGGCATGAAGCTCAATGGTGTTTGGCTCGATTTACATGCCAGTGATTTTGAAGGCAATGTCATGACAGAATACGAGCAGAAATTCTCCAACAAGGGGCAAGTTATCTACCGAGTTGAGGCAGAATTTTAAGAAATAGCCTGAAATCAGGCTGTATAAGTGCTTTTGCTTTACATAAGTTGGCAAACGTGCTATACTAAGAGTAAGAATATGAAAAGTGAGGCGGGGAAATATCTTCGCCTCTTGCTTATGAGGAGGTGGACGCAATCGCAACAATCGTAGAATTAGTCAGAGAAGTTGTAGAACCTGTCATTCAATCACCTTTCGAACTCGTGGATATCGAGTATGGAAAGATTGGCAGTGACATGATTCTCAGTATTTTTGTAGATAAACCTGAAGGAATTACCTTGAACGACACGGCGGACTTGACAGAAATAATCAGTCCTGTCCTAGACACCATCAAGCCAGATCCCTTCCCAGAACAATATTTCCTAGAAATCACCAGTCCAGGATTGGAACGTCCTTTAAAAACCAAGGATGCCGTTGCTGGAGCGGTTGGGAAATACATCCATGTCGGGCTCTACCAAGCCATCGATAAGCAAAAGGTTTTTGAAGGAACCTTAGTGGCCTTTGAAGAGGACGAGTTGACCATGGAATATATGGACAAGACGCGTAAGAAAACCGTCCAAATTCCATACAGTTTAGTATCAAAAGCACGTTTAGCAGTTAAATTATAGAAAAAGAAAGGATAGCTTTTGAGGATTCAAAAGTGAAGAAAAAATGAGTAAAGAAATGCTAGAGGCCTTCCGCATTTTGGAAGAAGACAAGGGAATCAAAAAAGAAGATATCATCGACGCAGTAGTAGAGTCGCTTCGTTCCGCTTATCGCAGACGCTATGGTCAATCTGACAGCGTAGCTATTGATTTCAACGAAAAAACAGGTGACTTTACCGTTTATACTGTCCGTGAAGTGGTTGATGAAGTATTTGATAGCCGTTTGGAAATCAGCTTGAAAGATGCTCTTGCCATTAATTCAGCCTATGAACTTGGTGACAAAATCAAGTTTGAAGAAGCACCTGCTGAGTTTGGTCGTGTAGCAGCCCAATCTGCCAAACAAACCATCATGGAAAAAATGCGCAAGCAAACACGTGCTATCACTTATAATACTTACAAAGAACATGAGCAAGAAATCATGTCTGGTACAGTAGAACGCTTTGACAACCGCTTCATCTATGTTAACCTTGGCAGCATTGAAGCCCAATTGTCAAAACAAGACCAAATTCCTGGTGAAGTTTTTGCTTCTCATGATCGTATCGAAGTATATGTTTACAAGGTTGAAGACAACCCTCGTGGTGTCAACGTCTTTGTTAGCCGTAGCCATCCAGAAATGATCAAACGCTTGATGGAGCAAGAAATTCCAGAAGTTTATGATGGAACTGTTGAAATCATGAGCGTGGCTCGTGAAGCTGGTGACCGTACCAAGGTTGCAGTTCGCAGTCATAATCCAAACGTGGACGCTATCGGTACAATCGTTGGACGTGGTGGTGCTAACATCAAGAAAATCACTAGCAAATTCCACCCAGCTCGTTACGATGCCAAGAGCGACCGTATGGTGCCAATCGAAGAAAACATCGACGTTATCGAGTGGGTAGCAGATCCAGCTGAATTTATCTACAATGCAATTGCTCCTGCTGAAGTTGACCAAGTTATCTTTGATGAAAACGACAGCAAACGTGCCTTGGTGGTTGTTCCTGATAACAAGCTTTCTCTTGCTATCGGTCGTCGTGGGCAAAACGTTCGCTTGGCAGCTCACTTGACTGGTTACCGTATCGATATCAAGTCTGCTAGTGAATTTGAAGCCATGGAAGAAACTGGTTCGGTAGGTTTGGAAGCAGAAAACGATACTGTAGAAGAATAAAAGCTGCTAGAGGAGGGAAAGATGAAAACGAGAAAAATCCCTTTGCGCAAGTCTGTTGTGTCTAACGAAGTGATTGATAAACGTGATTTGCTCCGCATTGTCAAGAACAAGGAAGGACAAGTCTTTATCGATCCGACAGGCAAGGCCAATGGCCGTGGCGCTTATATCAAGCTAGACAATAAAGAAGCCCTAGAGGCGAAAAAGAAGAAGGTCTTTAACCGTAGCTTTGACATGGAAGTAGAAGAAAGCTTTTATGACGAGTTGATCGCTTATGTGGATCACAAAGTGAAAAGAAGAGAGTTAGGACTTGAATAAGCAAAAGATAAGCAATCTCTTGGGACTTGCTCAGCGAGCAGGGCGGATTATATCGGGTGAAGAATTGGTGGTCAAGGCCATTCAAGACGGCAAGGCCAAGTTGGTCTTTCTAGCCCATGATGCTGGACCCAATCTGACCAAGAAGATTCAAGATAAAAGTCATTATTATCAAGTAGAAATTGTAACCGTGTTTTCAACACTGGAATTAAGCATAGCAGTCGGAAAATCAAGAAAGGTTTTGGCTGTGACAGATGCTGGATTTACAAAGAAAATGAGGTCTCTTATGGAATAGAAGAGGAGGACATGATTTGTCTAAGAAAAGATTGTACGAAATCGCAAAAGAACTTGGAAAAGAAAGTAAAGAAGTTGTAGCGCGTGCAAAAGAGTTGGGCTTGGATGTGAAAAGCCACTCATCAAGTGTGGAAGAAGCTGTCGCTGCAAAAATCGCTGCCAGCTTTAAGCCTGCAGCTGCTCCGAAAGTAGAAGTAAAACCTGCAGCACCAAAAGCAAGTGCAGAAAAGAAAGCCGAGAAATCTGAGCCAGCTAAACCAGCTGTAGCTAAGGAAGAGGTAAAACCAGCTGATCCAGTCGCTCCGAAGGCAGAAAAAGTAGCAGCTAAACCGCAAAGCCGTAATTTTAAGGCTGAGCGTGAAGCCCGTGCCAAAGAGCAGGCAGAACGACGCAAGCAAAATAAGGGCAATAACCGTGACCAACAACAAAACGGAAACCGTCAGAAAAACGACGGTCGCAATGGTGGAAAACAAGGTCAAGGAAACCGCGACAATCGCCGTTTTAACGACCAAGCTAAGAAACAGCAAGGTCAGCAAAATCGTGGTAATGAGCGCCGTCAACAAGAGGACAAACGTCCACATCAAGCGGCTCCACGTGTTGACTTTAAAGCCCGTGCAGCAGCCCTAAAAGCAGAGCAAAATGCAGAATATGCGCGTTCAAGTGAGGAACGTTTCAAACAGACTCAGGCTGCCAAAGAAGCCTTGGCCCAAGCAAACAAACGCAAGGAGCCAGAGGAAATCTTTGAAGAAGTGGCTAAGTTAGCTGAACAAGCGCAACAAGAACAGCAAGTTCAAGCAGTGGTTAAACCAGCTCCTGTAGCTAAAGAAGCGCCAGTGGATACACGTCGTAAAAAACAAGCTCGACCAGACAAAAATCGTGACGATTATGATCACGAAGAAGATGGTCCTAGAAAACAACAAAAGAATCGAAGTAGTCAAAATCAAGTGAGAAATCAAAAGAATAGTAACTGGAATAACAACAAAAAGAACAAAAAAGGCAATAACAAGAACAACCGTAATCAGACTCCAAAACCTGTTACAGAGCGTAAATTCCATGAATTGCCAACAGAATTTGAATATACAGATGGTATGACCGTTGCGGAAATCGCAAAACGTATCAAACGTGAACCAGCTGAAATCGTTAAGAAACTCTTTATGATGGGTGTCATGGCCACACAAAACCAATCCTTGGATGGGGAAACAATTGAACTCCTCATGGTGGATTATGGTATCGAAGCCAAACAAAAGGTTGAAGTGGATAATGCCGACATCGAACGTTTCTTTGTCGAAGATGGTTATCTCAATGAAGATGAATTGGTTGAGCGTCCACCAGTTGTAACTATTATGGGACACGTTGACCACGGTAAAACAACACTCCTAGATACCCTTCGTAATTCTCGTGTTGCGACAGGTGAAGCAGGTGGTATCACTCAGCATATCGGTGCCTACCAAATCGTGGAAAATGGCAAGAAGATTACCTTTCTTGATACACCAGGACACGCGGCCTTTACATCTATGCGTGCGCGTGGTGCTTCTGTTACCGATATTACTATCTTGGTCGTAGCGGCAGATGACGGGGTTATGCCTCAGACTATCGAAGCCATTAACCATTCAAAAGCAGCTAACGTTCCAATCATCGTAGCCATTAACAAGATTGATAAACCAGGTGCTAACCCAGAACGCGTTATCGGTGAATTGGCAGAGCATGGAGTTATGTCAACTGCTTGGGGGGGAGATTCTGAATTTGTTGAAATCTCAGCTAAATTCAACCAAAATATCGAAGAATTGTTGGAAACAGTCCTTCTTGTGGCTGAAATCCAAGAACTCAAGGCAGACCCAACAGTGCGTGCTATCGGTACAGTTATCGAAGCGCGCTTGGATAAAGGAAAAGGTGCGGTTGCAACCCTTCTTGTTCAACAAGGTACCTTGAATGTTCAAGATCCAATCGTTGTCGGAAATACCTTCGGTCGTGTCCGTGCTATGACCAACGACCTTGGTCGTCGTGTTAAGATTGCTGGACCATCAACACCAGTTTCTATCACAGGTTTGAATGAAGCGCCGATGGCGGGTGACCACTTTGCCGTTTACGAAGATGAAAAATCTGCGCGTGCAGCAGGTGAAGAGCGTGCCAAACGTGCCCTCATGAAACAACGTCAAGCTACCCAACGTGTCAGCCTTGAAAACCTCTTTGATACCCTTAAAGCTGGTGAACTTAAATCAGTTAACGTGATCATCAAGGCCGACGTACAAGGTTCTGTTGAAGCCCTTTCTGCCTCACTTCAGAAAATCGATGTGGAAGGTGTTAAAGTTACTATCGTTCACTCAGCGGTCGGTGCCATCAATGAATCTGACGTGACTCTTGCCGAAGCTTCAAATGCCTTTATCGTTGGTTTCAACGTACGCCCTACACCACAAGCTCGTCAACAAGCAGAAGCTGACGATGTGGAAATCCGTCTCCACAGCATTATCTACAAGGTTATCGAAGAGATGGAAGAAGCTATGAAAGGGATGCTTGATCCAGAATTTGAAGAAAAAGTTATTGGTGAAGCAGTTATCCGTGAAACCTTCAAGGTGTCTAAAGTGGGAACTATCGGTGGATTCATGGTTATCAACGGTAAGGTTACCCGTGACTCTAAAGTCCGTGTTATTCGTGATGGTGTTGTTATCTATGATGGCGAACTCGCAAGCTTGAAGCACTACAAAGACGACGTCAAAGAAGTTACAAACGGTCGTGAAGGTGGATTGATGATCGACGGCTACAATGATATCAAGATGGATGATGTGATTGAGGCCTATGTCATGGAAGAAATCAAGAGATAAGATTTTTTGCTCCTTTCTTAGGTGGTGAGGGACGCAAGCAAACCGATGGTTTCATTGCTTATTTTTGAGCCTAGGGTCTCAAAAATCCCCTGTGATGGGACTGATAAATCAGTTCCATCACTTTCACCACGGCGAAAGAAGCAGATGATTTCAAATTGAACTTCGTTTCAATTTGAAATGAAAATCAAGAAGTTTAAAAATAGCTAGGTCTGCTGGCCTAGCTTTTGGTTCAAAGTAGAGAAAGGAATATCATGGCAAATCATTTCCGTACGGATCGTGTGGGCATGGAAATCAAACGCGAAGTCAATGAGATTTTGCAAAAGAAAGTCCGTGATCCGCGTGTCCAAGGTGTGACCATCACAGATGTTCAGATGCTAGGTGACTTGTCTGTTGCCAAGGTTTACTACACCATTTTGAGTAACCTTGCTTCAGATAATCAAAAAGCTCAAATCGGGCTTGAAAAAGCGACTGGTACCATCAAACGTGAACTTGGTCGCAATTTAAAATTGTACAAAATCCCAGATTTGACCTTCGTCAAAGATGAGTCCATTGAATATGGAAACAAGATTGACGAAATGTTACGTAATCTGGATAAGAACTAAGAAGGAGGGGGAACCCTCTTTTTTGGTGTGTGCCAGTCCTCCTTATGGTATAATAAAATAAATAATATCATTTATAAACGACAATGGAGGTCGTCATGGATAATATCATAGATGTGTCAATTCCCGTTGCAGAAGTGGTGGACAAGCATCCAGAAGTCTTGGAAATCCTAGTGGAGCTTGGTTTTAAACCTCTAGCCAATCCCTTGATGCGCAACACCGTTGGGCGCAAAGTATCGCTCAAACAGGGTTCTAAGCTAGAAGGAACTCCTATGGACAAGATTGTTCGCACACTGGAAGCAAATGGCTACGAAGTGATTGGATTAGACTGATGGCAGATGAACGGATTCATGTCCTGCGGGATATTTTGTTAGAATTGCATAATGGTGCCTCTCCTGAGTCGGTTCAGGAGCGCTTTGATGCGACCTTTACAGGTGTGTCAGCCATCGAGATTTCTCTCATGGAGCATGAGTTGATGAACTCAGACTCAGGTGTCACCTTTGAAGATGTCATGGAACTCTGTGATGTTCATGCCAATCTTTTTAAAAATGCTGTTAAGGATGTCGAAGTTGCAGATACCGAGCACCCAGGTCACCCAGTTCGGATTTTCAAAGAAGAAAATCTAGCCCTCCGTGCGGCCTTGATTCGCATTCGGAGATTGTTGGATACCTATGAGTCTATGGAAGATGAAGAAATGCTGGTGGAGATGCGTAAGGGCTTGGTGCGTCAGATGGGACTTTTGGGGCAATTTGACATCCACTACCAACGTAAAGAAGAACTATTCTTTCCAATCATGGAGCGCTATGGACACGATTCACCTCCAAAAGTTATGTGGGGAGTGGATGACCAGATTAGGGAACTCTTTCAAACAGTTTTAGCGACAGCCAAGTCACTACCTGAAGTGTCGATTTCCACTGTAAAAGATGTTTTTGAAGCCTTTGCGACAGAGTTTGAAAGTATGATTTTCAAGGAAGAGTCTATCCTTCTCATGATTCTCCTTGAGTCCTTTACTCAGGATGACTGGCTTCAGATTGCGGAGGAGAGCGATGCCTATGGCTATGCCATCATCCGTCCGTCTGAGAAATGGGTGCCAGAACGTCAGCGCTTTGTTGAGGAAAAGATTGCAGAGGAGCCTGTACAGTTAGATACGGCAGAAGGTCAAGTTCAGCAAGTTATCGATACGCCAGAAGGGCAGTTTACCATTACCTTTACCCCTAAGGAAAAGGAAGCAGTGCTGGACCGCCATAGTCAACAGGCTTTTGGGAATGGCTATCTCTCAGTCGAGCAGGCCAACCTCATCCTCAATCATCTTCCTATGGAGATTACCTTTGTCAATAAAGACGATATTTTCCAGTATTACAATGACAATGCGCCAGCTGATGAGATGATTTTCAAACGGACGCCGTCCCAAGTCGGGCGCAATGTTGAACTCTGTCATCCACCTAAGTACTTGGACAAGGTCAAGACCATCATGAAGGGACTTCGTGAGGGGACCAAGGATAAGTATGAAATGTGGTTCAAGTCTGAGTCGCGAGGCAAGTTTGTCCACATCACCTACGCTGCAGTACACGATGAGAACGGGGAATTCCAAGGCGTGCTGGAGTACGTTCAGGATATCCAGCCCTACCGTGAGATTGATACGGACTACTTCCGTGGATTAGAATAAGGAGAAGCAATGGGTTACGAACAAGAATTTATGAAGGAATTTGAAGCCTGGGTCAATACCCAGATTATGATCAATGACATGGCGCACAAGGAAAGCCAAAAAGTCTACGAAGAAGACCAGGACGAACGTGCTAAAGATGCTATGATTCGTTACGAAAGCCGCATGGATGCTTATCAGTTCTTGCTTGGTAAGTTTGAAAATTTCAAGGCAGGTAAGGGATTCCATGATTTGCCAGAAGGCTTGTTTGGTGAGCGAAATTATTAAACGAGATAGATTCTTGATTTTTCACTAAAATCTTGATAGAATATTTATATTAAATCCTTGTCAGAGCAGGGGTTTTTTATTGAAAGGATTTTATCATGTCAAAGAAACTCAATCGTAAAAAACAATTACGAAATAGCCTCCGTCGTGCAGGTGCTTTTTCAAGTACTGTGACGAAGGTTGTAGAAGAGACAAAAAAAGTCGTGAAACGTGCAGAACAGTCAGCGAGCCAAGCTGGTAAGGCTGTTTCTAAAAAAGTTGAACAAGCAGTAGAAGCTACTAAAGAGCAAGCTCAAAAAGTAGCCAATTCTGTAGAAGATTTTGCAGCAAACTTGGGTGGACTTCCACTTGACCGTGCTAAAACCTTCTATGATGAAGGAATCAAGTCTGCTTCAGATTTCAAAAACTGGACTGAAAAAGAACTCCTTGCCTTGAAAGGAATCGGCCCAGCTACCATCAAGAAATTGAAAGAAAACGGCATCAAATTCAAGTAATCTTTCTTGTCCCTTGCATTTCCGAAAGAATCTTGCTACAATAGATCCATTAGAGGTGTTTTGAATACCGCATTTTACAGAAAGTGGCGGCGCTGAGAAGTCCACAAATGTGTCAAAACTGGTTGCTAATGGGTGAAAAATTGAAATAATATTGTCTTTTTGTTTTAAAGACGAGAGTTGCGGGCTCTGCCCGAAATTGGGTGGTACCGCGGATAAACACATTCGTCCCTGTCATGTAGATGGCAGGGGCGATTTTTTGTAGAAAGCGAGGTGAGAAGAATGTCAAGACCTGAATTACCAGAACGATTAGAAACCAAACGACTCGTCCTACGAGTTCGTACAGTGGCAGATGCTGAGGATATCCATACCTACGCTAGTCTCCCAGAGGTCGCCTATCCAGCAGGCTTTCCTCCAGTCAAGACCTTGGAAGATGAGGTTTACTATCTAGAGCATATCCTTCCCGAACGCAATCAAAAGGAAAATCTCCCAGCTGGCTACGGAATTGTCGTCAAAGGAACCGATAAAGTCATCGGCTCTGTTGATTTCAACCATCGGCACGAAGACGATGTACTGGAGATTGGCTACACCTTACACCCAGACTATTGGGGACGAGGTTATGTGCCAGAAGCAGCGCGTGCCTTGATTGACATAGCTTTTAGAGAACTAGGTCTTCACAAGATTGAACTCTCTTGCTTTGGTTATAATGTCCAAAGTAAACGAGTCGCAGAAAAACTTGGATTTACCCTCGAAGCTCGTATCCGAGATCGTAAAGATGTTCAAGGAAACCGCTGTGACAGCCTGATATATGGTTTGCGGAGGAGTGAGTGGGAGGTAATTTGATGCATGTTTTCATCGTTGGTGCTCCGGCCTCAGGAAAAATGACGATTGGTCAAGAACTATCTCGACTGACGGATTCTACCCTCTTTTATAACCATCAAGCCATCGATTTTGCACTAGAAATCTATCAGGATTATACAGAGGAGATGTGGGAATTTGTTCGTGGAATCACCTTTTCTTTCCTTGGGGCAAGTGCAAGAAATCAGCGATCAGTAATTTTAACAGACGTAATTGATTTTTCAAATCAGTACCAGCTGATGTATTTAAAGCAAATTCAAGATTTGTTGAATGACTATCATCAAGAGATTCTGTTTGTTGAATTGGAAACAAGCCTTGAGGAGCGTTTACGTCGAAATCGAACGGAGAATCGGTTGAAGCACAAGCCCTTGAAACGATATATTGAGGTATCTGAAAGAGAAATTTTAGAGACCGCTGAAACACTTCAATTAAATTCCCAACATCAATCGAATGAGTTGCACCACTACTTTAAAATAAATAATACGAATTTGTCTGCAGAAGAAGCTGCTAAGCAAATTCAAAATAAAATGAACAAAATAGAGAAAGGACAAACACATGTCTAAAGAACTTTCACCTAAATACAATCCAGCCGAGGTTGAGGCTGGTCGTTACCAAAAATGGCTTGATGCGGATGTTTTCAAGCCTTCAGGAGACCAAAAGGCTAAGCCTTATTCGATCGTGATTCCACCACCAAACGTAACTGGGAAGCTTCACCTTGGTCACGCTTGGGATACAACTTTGCAGGATATCATTATACGTCAAAAACGGATGCAAGGTTTTGATACACTTTGGCTTCCAGGGATGGACCACGCTGGGATTGCCACTCAGGCTAAGGTTGAGGAGCGCTTGCGTGGAGAGGGGATTACACGTTATGACCTAGGTCGTGAAAAATTCCTCGACAAGGTCTGGGAATGGAAAGACGAATATGCCACTACTATCAAGGAACAATGGGGCAAGATGGGGCTCTCTGTAGACTACTCTCGTGAGCGTTTCACTCTTGACGAAGGTTTGTCAAAAGCTGTTCGTAAGGTCTTTGTGGACCTTTACAAGAAAGGTTGGATCTACCGTGGTGAATTTATTATCAACTGGGACCCAGCAGCTCGCACTGCCCTTTCTGATATCGAAGTTATCCATAAGGATGTCGAAGGTGCCTTCTACCACATGAATTATATGCTGGAAGACGGCTCACGCGCCCTTGAAGTTGCGACAACTCGTCCTGAGACCATGTTTGGGGACGTTGCGGTTGCGGTCAATCCAGAAGACCCACGCTACAAGGACTTGATTGGTAAAAACGTCATCCTTCCAATCGCTAATAAACTCATCCCAATCGTTGGAGACGAACACGCAGATCCTGAATTTGGTACTGGTGTCGTGAAAATCACGCCTGCCCATGATCCAAACGACTTCTTGGTTGGTCAACGACACAACTTGCCACAAGTCAATGTTATGAACGATGACGGAACTATGAATGACTTGGCCTTTGAATTTGCAGGCATGGACCGTTTTGAAGCTCGTAAGGCAGTCGTTGCTAAGCTGGAAGAAATCGGTGCACTTGTTAAAATCGAAAAACGTGTCCACAGTGTTGGTCACTCAGAGCGTACAGGTGTAGTGGTTGAGCCACGCTTGTCTACTCAATGGTTCGTTAAGATGGACCAATTGGCGAAAAATGCTATTGCCAACCAAGACACAGAGGATAAGGTCGAATTCTACCCACCTCGTTTCAATGATACCTTCCTCCAATGGATGGAAAATGTCCACGACTGGGTTATCTCTCGTCAGCTCTGGTGGGGTCACCAAATCCCTGCTTGGTACAATGCTGAAGGTGAAATGTATGTCGGCGAAGAAGCTCCAGAAGGTGACGGTTGGACTCAGGACGAAGATGTCTTGGATACTTGGTTCAGTTCTGCCCTTTGGCCATTCTCAACCATGGGCTGGCCTGATGTGGACTCAGGAGACTTCAAGCGTTACTTCCCAACTTCAACCTTGGTAACAGGTTACGACATCATCTTCTTCTGGGTGTCTCGTATGATCTTCCAATCCTTGGAATTCACTGGCCGTCAGCCATTCCAAAACGTGCTTATACACGGTCTTATTCGTGATGAGCAAGGACGCAAGATGTCTAAATCTCTTGGCAACGGGATTGATCCGATGGATGTCATCGAGAAATACGGTGCCGATGCTCTTCGTTGGTTCCTTTCAAACGGTTCTGCACCAGGGCAAGACGTGCGCTTCTCTTACGAGAAAATGGATGCTTCATGGAACTTCATTAACAAGATCTGGAACATCTCTCGCTACATCCTCATGAACAATGAAGGTTTGACCCTTGAGCAAGCAACTGCTAATGTCGAAAAAGTTGTTAACAAGGAAGCTGGAAATGTCACAGATCGCTGGATTCTCCACAACCTCAATGAAACTATCGGAAAAGCTACTGCCAACTTTGACAAGTTTGAGTTTGGTGTTGCTGGACACATCCTCTACAACTTCATCTGGGATGAGTTTGCGGACTGGTACGTTGAGTTGACCAAGGAAGTCCTTTATAGCGACAATGAAGAAGAGAAAGTTATCACACGTTCTGTCCTCCTTTACACTCTGGACAAGATCCTTCGTCTCCTTCACCCAATTATGCCATTCGTGACAGAGGAAATCTTTGGACAAATCTCAGAAGGCTCTATCGTGACAGCAGAATACCCAACTGTCAATCCAGCCTTTGAAGACCTTGTGGCTCACACTGGTGTGGAAAGCCTCAAAGACTTGATCCGCGCTGTTCGTAATGCGCGTGCAGAAGTAAACGTAGCACCAAGCAAGCCTATCACCATCCTTGTTAAGACTAGCGATAGTGACTTGGAAGCCTTCTTTAACAGCAATGTCAATTACATCAAACGCTTTACAAATCCAGAACACTTGGAAATCGCATCAACCATCCCTGCACCTGAACTCGCTATGTCAAGCGTCATCACAGGAGCAGAAATCTACTTGCCACTGGCAGACCTCCTCAATGTCGAAGAAGAACTGGCTCGTCTCGACAAGGAACTAGCTAAGTGGCAAAAAGAACTGGATATGGTCGGTAAGAAGCTCTCTAACGAACGCTTCGTAGCCAATGCTAAACCAGAAGTCGTCCAAAAAGAACGCGACAAACAAGCCGATTACCAAGCTAAATACGATGCGACCGTAGCACGTATTGATGAGATGAAGAAGTTGGTGAAATAAACACAGAAACACGGTGGATATCGTTTGATATATAGATAATAAAGGAGAAAATATTTTGACTAACATTTTAGAATTGTATTCTGAAGATACGCTTTTAGAAAATATTGATAATGAGCGAATTGATATTGATGCTGAAGTTGAGGATGAAGTTGAGTCAACTACATCTAGTAGAAAACTATATATAGATAAAGTTGATAAATCTACCTCAGATTTAATACGAATGATAAAAGAAGGAGAGTTAATTTTACAGCCTGACTACCAAAGGAAATTTGTTTGGAATCAAAAAACAATGTCACAATTTATTGAATCTTTATTGCTGTCAATTCCTATACCAACTATATTTTTATCAGAAAATGATGATGACACGCTAGAAGTAATTGATGGGCAACAACGTTTAACAACAGTTTTTACTTTTTTTAAATCAATTCTTAATGAAGATGACTTAAACAATGTTAAGAAAGGAAATGAATATCTAAATTATATGGATCCTCTGGAATTAAGTGGACTCTCAACGTTGTCTGATTTTAATAAAAAGACCTTTGCTGAACTTGATGATAGGATTCAGAGAAAGTTTAAAAATGTTTCACTACCTATTGTTATAATTCAGAAGGATTCATCGGAGGATATTAAATATGATATATTTTCAAGAATAAATCAAGGTTCCATAAAATTAAATGGACAGGAATTATTAAATGTAATGTATCGAGGCGTATTTTTGTCCAAATTAAATGAAACTTGTGAATTAGATATTGTTGATGAAATATTTGGGAAAAGAGTAGTCCTTAAGAAGAGATACGGTTATAACGAAATTTTGTTACGTGCATTTGTTATAAATGAATTTATTGATGAATCGTTTACTGCTATTAAAAGAATTGAAGTGCGAAATCCGAAACTATTAGATGGGAAAAAGGAACGCACTTATGGTGGAAGATTGAATACAGCAATCATTGAGTTTTTAAAAGAATATAGGAATGATGTAGAAAAATCTGAGGAGTTAGAAGATTTCATTTTAAAATCTATAGAGAAAGTAAATATTGTTTTTGGTAACGATGCTTTTAAGCGAATTAGTAGTAATGAACTTGCAACTAGTATCAATAAGACTGTAGCTGAAACCCAGTTAGTTATCCTATCAAGATTTTCAATTGATGAAGTAAGACAATATAAGGAAAAAATCAAAGAGTCGTTTTTAGAGTTTCTTAGTAAAAGCGATGAAGGTTTATTTGTGAGAGGAACAAATAACACATCTAATGTGTTAAAAAGATACGAGTGGGGAAAAATCTTAAATAAATTAATCAGGAATTAGATGTAACATGGATGTAGATAATATTTTTAAGAATTACAAAAAGTATATTGATATTTATGAAAATGACCTAAAAAAATTGGATGATGAAGCTAGTACATTCTTACTCAATTCACTTTATTTATCAGTATTTACAACATTTGAATATTTTTTAGATTTTTTAATTCAGTGTTATGTTGAAAATATTACTTTAAGTTCAAAAGGTATTAAGCTTGAAGATTTAAAAGGTTCGATAGCAATGAAATATTTTATTAATACTAATAAAAATGATAAAAAATTACAAAATTTACTAACTAATCCTCAAACAAAAACATTTGACTCCATTAGAACTGTTCTATATGATAAAATACCTAGGGAGGAATTATCTAAATATTTGAAATTTGAGTTCCTACATGATCATAAGCTAAAGGAACACTATCCAGATATTTTTGAGCAAATATTTAATGAAAGAGATTTGTTAAAGAATATTAACTTATCTCGAACTGAAGTAGTCGGGGGGGTTAAGACAGTCGAGAATTTTTCTGCAGAAGTGTTTATATTAAAGTATAGAGATATTCGAAATAGTATTGCACATGAAAATTATAAATTTTCAGTAGAAAATGAGCAATTTAAGGAATATGTTGAATTTTTTCAAAAAATTATTAAATGTATGATTGACAAATTCGAGACGGTTACAGGTTTCCCTGTTGATTCAAAATCAAATAACATTTTGAATAGCATCTAAATTATCGTATTTATATAATTGAAAATACTATAAATTTTCAATATTTCACCTTAATTTTCTTATATCGTTGTGCATCGAATTCATATGGATTGATATCGAAAATCCACCTAGCGCTCCCATCGGCTGGGTAGCAAAGAAATAAAAAGTCCTGTCATTTTCTCCCATTTAACCTTTGACTATTCCGCAAAATTATCGTAAAATAAAGAGTAAATGATAAAATGAGGTCAGAGTCTGTTCGCTCTGGCGATAGTAGCATAAATGAGGAGAAACGCTTTGGAATTAGAAATATTTGCTGGGCAAGAAAAAAGTGAACTATCTATGATTGAGGTAGCGCGTGCTATCTTGGAACTTCGTGGTCGCGATCATGAGATGCATTTTAGCGATCTTGTAAACGAAATTCAAAACTACCTTGGAACATCAAACAGCGATATCCGTGAAGCCTTGCCTTTGTTCTACACAGAATTGAACTTTGACGGTAGCTTCATCTCTCTTGGAGACAACAAATGGGGGCTTCGTTCATGGTATGGTGTGGATGAAATCGACGAAGAAATCATCGCTCTTGAGGAAAATGACGACGATGAAGTAGCACCAAAAGCTAAGAAAAAACGTGTCAATGCCTTCATGGATGGTGATTCAGATGCCATTGACTACAATGCGGATGATCCAGAGGATGAAGATGCATACGAAGCAGATCCAGCTCTTTCATACGATGATGAAAATCCAGATGATGAGAAAAATGAAGTGGAAGCTTACGATGCAGAAATCAACGAAATCGCTCCAGATGACTTGGGTGAAGACGTGGATCTCAATGAAGAAGACGACGAGTTTTCAGACGATGATTCTGAAAACGTCGAGGAATAAAAGTTAGCTATTGACAATTATCCTATTTTTAGGTATCATATTGTTCGGGCACCTCTTTTAGAGGTCGGGGCTCCCTAGTTCTTAGGGAGCTATTTTTGTTTTTTCAAGAAGTTATCTTCTTGTATTTTAGTTGTGAATCTGGTGCAGTCGTCCCAGATTATTCTTATTAGTAGGGTCTTGTTTTCTATGTCCCCTCGTAGTTAGCAAGACCTTGAGCATTTTAGAAAGAGGAATCTATGTCTACGAAATATATTTTTGTAACTGGTGGTGTGGTATCGTCTATTGGGAAAGGGATTGTAGCAGCGAGTCTGGGCCGTCTCTTGAAAAATCGTGGTCTCAAAGTAACCATTCAAAAGTTTGACCCTTATATCAATATTGATCCGGGAACTATGAGTCCTTACCAGCACGGGGAAGTTTTTGTGACAGATGATGGAGCTGAGACAGATTTGGACTTGGGTCACTATGAACGCTTCATCGATATCAATCTTAACAAATATTCCAACGTGACAACTGGGAAAATTTACAGTGAAGTTCTTCGTAAAGAACGCCGTGGAGAATACCTTGGGGCAACTGTTCAGGTTATTCCTCATATCACAGATGCTTTGAAAGAAAAAATCAAGCGTGCCGCTCTAACGACCGACTCTGATGTCATTATCACAGAGGTTGGTGGAACAGTAGGAGATATCGAGTCCTTGCCATTCTTAGAGGCCCTTCGTCAGATGAAGGCAGATGTGGGTGCGGATAACGTCATGTATATCCATACAACCTTGCTTCCTTACCTCAAGGCTGCTGGTGAAATGAAGACCAAACCAACCCAACACTCTGTAAAAGAATTGCGTGGATTGGGAATCCAGCCAAATATGTTGGTTATTCGTACAGAAGAGCCAGCTGGTCAAGGAATCAAAAACAAACTGGCCCAGTTCTGTGATGTGGCACCAGAAGCCGTTATCGAGTCGTTGGATGTTGAACATCTTTACCAAATTCCATTGAACTTGCAGGCACAAGGTATGGACCAAATTGTCTGTGACCATTTGAAATTAGATGCACCAGTAGCGGATATGACAGAATGGTCAGCCATGGTGGACAAGGTCATGAACCTTAAGAAACAGGTCAAGATTTCCCTTGTTGGTAAGTATGTTGAGTTGCAAGATGCCTACATCTCAGTGGTCGAAGCCTTGAAACACTCTGGTTATGCAAATGACGCAGAAGTTAAAATCAATTGGGTCAATGCCAATGATGTGACAGCAGAGAATGTGGCGGAACTCTTGTCTGATGCGGACGGAATCATCGTACCAGGAGGTTTTGGTCAACGTGGTACGGAAGGGAAAATCCAAGCCATTCGCTATGCACGTGAAAATGATGTTCCAATGTTAGGTGTCTGCTTGGGAATGCAGTTGACATGTATCGAGTTTGCTCGTAACGTTTTAGGCCTTGAAGGTGCCAATTCTGCAGAGCTTGCACCAGAAACAAAATACCCTATCATTGATATCATGCGTGATCAGATTGATGTTGAGGATATGGGGGGAACCCTTCGTTTGGGACTTTATCCATCTAAGTTGAAACGTGGCTCTAAGGCTGCAGCTGCTTATCACAATCAAGAAGTGGTGCAACGCCGTCACCGTCACCGTTATGAGTTTAACAATGCCTTCCGTGAGCAGTTTGAGGCAGCAGGCTTTGTCTTCTCAGGAGTTTCTCCAGACAATCGTTTGGTCGAAATCGTGGAAATTCCTGAAAATAAATTCTTTGTAGCGTGTCAGTATCACCCTGAACTGTCAAGCCGTCCAAATCGCCCAGAAGAACTCTACACTGCTTTTGTGACTGCAGCAGTTGAGAACAGCAATTAGTTAAATCAGAACCTTTGAGAAGAATCTCAGAGGTTTTTTGCTTGTATATTTAGGATATGAGTTGCAAAATAAAAACATAGTGATATAATTAACATAAAAAATCCTAAGGAGGATCTACGATGAAAAAAATCACATTATTTGGTTTGTCTCTAGCTGGTCTAGCTTTACTGGCTTTTCCACATTCAGGGCAGGCATTTGAGCTTAAAGAAGAATGGGTTGTTAAGTGTGGAGTACAGTATCAAGATGGCAAGATTCTTCGGTTTAACAATGGTCATGAAGTGGATATCAAAGTCTTGGATTTGCCAAAAACCGAGAAAATCGAGTGGACAGTTAGTCTCAATGGTCAAGATCAGACAGTCAATTTTCTAGGCCAAGAAAAGGACAAGTCTATGATGGGCGTAGAGGGGCGTTACCTGAATTTCTATGTTCCATATGGCTATAGAGGAGATATCAAGGTAGAAGCCAAGAGCGGAAATGAAGTAAAGACCTGGTCAACGAAAGTTGTGGATGACATCCATAATGATAGTGGAAAGAGAGGTTACTATCGTATTGAAGAATCAAATGATCAATACACTTACCTCGATGCTAAATGGGATTATCAAACCAAGACTTACACTGCTACTTTACCAGAGACTGTCAATGGTCAAAAAGTCTTTGCTTGGGCAGACTATGGCAATGGCGAGTTGAAACTTGAAAAACTAAAATCTATCAGTCATTCCTACAAGGGGGGAGGAGCCTTCCGAGAACTTTATCCGATTGTAAAAGCAGAAAGCTGGCTAAAATCAAATCAAAACTGGTACTATCAACAACAAGGCCAATTAGTGCAGAACGCTTGGGTTAAGGACAAGGGAACTTGGTACTTTATGAATGATAAAGGAGTCATGTTCAATCAAACTTGGCTCTATCAAGGTGGTAACTGGTATGCCTTTAAATCATCAGGAGCCATGATTGCGAGTGACTGGTTTTACGACCAAGGCAAGTGGTACTATTTATCAACTTCAGGAGCTATGAAAGCAAGCGCTTGGATTTATGACAAGGGAGAATGGTATTATGTAAGTTCTTCTGGTGCCATGATTGCGAATGGTTGGGTCAAAGATAATGGCAAGTGGTACTATCTAGCTTCATCAGGTAAGATGCTTCGCAATACTTACACCCCTGATGGTTACTACGTTGGCAACTCAGGTGCCTGGCAATAAGAATAATACTCTTCGAAAATCTCTTCAAACCACGTCAGCTTTATCCACAACCTCAAAACGCTGTTTTGAGCTGACTTCGTCAGTTCTATCTACAACCTCAAAGCAGTGCTTTGAGCAACCTGCGGCTAGCTTCCTAGTTTGCTCTTTGATTTTCATTGAGTATAAGAAGTCCTTTTCCTTAAAGGAAGAGGCTTTTTACTTGCTTTTCTGTTGCTTCCTCATTTGTCCTAAAGCTTTTTTTGTGTTAAAATGAATGGTATGAAAGCTAAAAAAATGTGGATGGCAGGCTTGGCTCTGCTTGGTATTGGGAGCCTTGCCCTTGCTACGAAAAAAGTTGCAGATGACCGTAAGCTCATGAAGACTCAGGAAGAGTTGACAGCGATTGTGCGAGACCATTTTTCAGACATGGGGGGAATTGCGACCCTCTATGTTCAAGTCTATGAAAGCAGTCTAGAGAGCTTGGTTGGTGGCGTCATTTTTGAGGATGGCCGTCATTATACCTTTGTCTATGAAAATGAAGACCTAGTCTATGAGGAGGAAGTCTTATGATACAACCAGCAAGTTTAGAAGAATTAGCATCATTAGTAGAAAAAGATGGCAAGAAGGTCTTTCTTTTTGTGGCAGACTGGTGTGGCGATTGCCGTTATATCTATCCTGCCTTGCCAGAAATTGAGGAGATCAATCCAGAGTTCACCTTTATTCGAGTGGACCGAGACCAGTACATGGATCTAGCTAAACTCTGGGATGTATACGGAATTCCTAGCCTTGTTGTTCTAGAAAAGGACAAGGAAATCGGTCGTTTTGTCAATCGTGACCGTAAAAGCAAGGAACAAATCAATGACTTTTTAGCAGGACTGAAATAGGAGAAAAGAGAAATAATGATTTTTACATATAATAAAGAACATGTCGGTGATGTCCTTATGGTCATCGTGAAAAATAGCGGAGATGCCAAACTGGACGTGGAGCGTAAAGGCAAGGTAGCTCGTGTTTTCCTCAAAGATAATGGAGAAACAGTAGCTTGGAATATTTTCGAAGTTTCGAGTTTATTTGAAATTGCAGAGCGCGGTCAAGTCTTTTTATCAGATGAGCAAGTCGCTCGTTTGAACCAAGAATTGCAGGTGGCAGGTTTTACAGAAGAAATTATCAATGACAAAGAACCTAAGTTTGTTGTGGGTGAAATTGTCGAGATGGTAGCTCATCCAGATAGTGACCACCTCAATATCTGCCAAGTTGCAGTCGCAAGTGACAAGACAGTACAAATTGTTGCAGGTGCTCCAAATGCGCGTGTCGGTCTGAAAACCATTGTCGCTCTTCCAGGTGCCATGATGCCAAAAGGTAACCTCATTTTTCCAGGCGAGCTTCGAGGTGAAAAGAGTTTTGGCATGATGTGTAGCCCTCGTGAATTGCACCTCCCAAATGCTCCGCAAAAACGTGGTGTTATTGAGTTATCAGAAGACCAAGTTGTCGGAACACCATTCGACCCAGTTAAGCACTGGACTGCCTAAGATGTTGTTAGTATCTGATAGACCAGATAGAAGGAAATAAGATGGCAAAAAATGTAGTGATTACAGGAGCGACATCAGGAATCGGTGAAGCGATTGCGCGTGCTTATCTGGAGCAGGGTGAGAATGTCGTTCTAACTGGACGACGGATAGACAGACTAGAAGCCCTCAAGTCAGAGTTTGCAAAAACTTTTCCTAGTCAAACAGTTTGGACCTTTTCATTAGATGTAACGGATATGGACATGGTAAAGACGGTCTGCTCCGATATTCTAGAAACGATAGGGCAGATTGACATCTTGGTCAATAACGCCGGACTAGCTCTAGGTTTAGCACCCTATCAGGACTATGAAGAGTTGGATATGTTGACCATGCTGGATACCAATGTCAAAGGTTTAATGGCAGTCACTCGTTGTTTCTTGCCAGCAATGGTAAAATCCAATCAAGGTCATATTATCAATATGGGGTCAACCGCAGGAATCTACGCCTATGCTGGTGCCGCTGTTTACTCAGCTACCAAGGCAGCGGTTAAGACCTTTTCAGATGGACTGCGAATTGATACCATTTCAACAGATATCAAGGTGACCACCATTCAGCCTGGAATTGTCGAAACAGATTTTTCTACAGTGCGTTTTCATGGTGATAAAGAACGAGCTGCGTCCGTTTACCAAGGAATCGAAGCCTTGCAAGCTCAGGATATTGCAGACACAGTAGTCTATGCGACCAGTCAACCTCGTCGTGTTCAGATTACAGATATGACCATTATGGCCAATCAACAGGCGACAGGTTTCATGGTTCATAAAAAGTAAAAAATTTCCTCGAAAAGTTACAAATTTCTGTAACTTTTTTTGATTTCCTACGAATAGATAAGTAGGAGGAAAAAATATGTATAATAAAGTTATCTTGATTGGGCGTTTGACGTCTACACCAGAATTGCACAAAACCAACAATGACAAGTCAGTAGCGCGAGCAACTATCGCTGTGAACCGTCGTTACAAAGACCAAAATGGGGAGCGCGAAGCTGATTTTGTTAATATGGTCCTATGGGGGAGACTAGCAGAAACATTGGCAAGCTACGCAACTAAAGGTAGTCTTATCTCTGTGGATGGAGAACTTCGTACCCGTCGCTTTGAGAAAAATGGTCAAATGAATTATGTGACCGAAGTACTTGTTACTGGATTCCAACTATTGGAAAGTCGTGCCCAACGTGCCATGCGTGAAAATAATGCAGGACAAGATTTGGCGGATTTGGTTTTGGAAGAGGAAGAATTGCCATTTTAAACATTGAAAAGTCTGAGTTAGTCTCAGGCTTTTTTATACTGTCTAAATGTGTTACAATGAACTAGTTGAAACTTTTTGGAGGTTGGAATGAGTAGAGAATATACAAGAACAATCGTCAAAATTATATTTTGTACAGTAGTCGTATTTGTTTTTGCGATTTATACTCATGTGAGTCAGACAGATCCTATTCCGGGACAAATAAAAGTTGGAGCGACTTATATGACGATGAATAGTGAATTTTATAGACATTTACATAATGAGATTCAACGCTATTCTGATTCAGAAGGTCAGATATTGTATACTCGGGATGCAGAGATGAGTGAAGAAAAACAGAGTAAACAAATTGATGAGTTTATAGAGAAGCGAGTGAATGTTATTGTTATTAATCCGGTTAAGAGTGATAGCGAGCAAATTGTGGAAGCGTTAAGTAGGGCAAAGAATTTTGGAATTAGAGTTATAGCAGTAGATAGTCAGTTGAATAATATAAAAGTTGATACGAGCATAGTTTCTGATAATTACCATGCTGGGATATTAATTGCCAAGGATTTGATGAAACGTACCTCAAATGCTCATATTCTTTTGTTAACGCACAAAGATGCTTTATCAGCTAATCAGAGAATAACTGGTTTTTTGGATACAATAAAATCAGAAGAACATTATCAAATTATCTCAGAAAGAGAAACGGTTGGTCAAACAGAGTATGCTATGACTACTGTAGGTGATGCGTTATCTGAAGATTTACAATTTGATGCTATAGTGGCTTTAAATGATAGAGCAGCTATAGGAGCTTTAGCAGCAATTAAAGAATTGAAAGTAACTTCAAAAAAACTTATTTACGGAATAGATGGTTCACCAGATATGAAGCATTTATTAGCTACAACAGATGAAGTTACGGGAACGGTTGCTCAATTTCCATCTCATATGGGTAGAAAAGTATCGGAAACAATAGATTTATTAGTAAAAAAAGAAGAAGTTGAAGAATTATATACTATACCTGTACAATTTGTTGATAAAAATAATATAATTCAGTTTGATATTAATGGGTGGCAGTAATGAAACAGGTAAAAGGTGTCCAGTATTCTATAATTTTGCTTTTATTAATTAATTTTCTAACCATTATATACAATGGAGCTTTGTATATACAGATTACAAACTATGTAATTTCAAAGGGACAGATGATACTCTTATTGGGAGAATTAAACAATATTTCAAAATCACCTGACCAGATTTTTTGGTATTCAATTATTTTTTTCGTCGGTATTATTTTTATATCTACCTATAAAATGTATTCAACTGAGAAAAAATGGCCAATTTTTTCAAAATGGAATTTGTTTGAAATAGTATTAATGATTGGTGTTATATGGTCACAAAATCTATCATACAATGGAATAATATTATTAGTTTTTGCTGATATATTCTATAGTTCAAGAGAGTTTCAAGACTCTGATAGTAAACGTTCTTGGATTATTTTTATTTTCTTGAGTTTTTTAATATTACTTTTAACCGACTATGAAATCTTGTCACTATTTATAAAAGTTCCATCTCTAGCTACTTATATCCAATTTTATCCATCTTCCATACGAGGTGTAGTGTTATTTTTAGAAAATGCATTGACATCATTAAATGTTATTATTTTCATCATCTCTTTATTGTCTTATATCCTATACGTGATTAAAGAACATCATAATATTGAGGAAGAGCTTAAAATGTTATCTAGAGTCAACACTGAATTGAATCATTACATATCGTTATCAGAGAAAATCGCTGAAGATCGAGAAAGGAAAAGAATTGCTCGGGAAATTCATGATACTCTAGGGCATGCGTTGACAGGAATTTCAGCAGGGATTGATGCTGTTTCTGTACTAATTGATGTTCATCCTATCCGTGCTAAAGAACAGTTAAAAAATGTTTCAAATGCAGTTAGAGAGGGGATAAAAGATGTTAGGGGATCATTACATAGACTAAGACCAGGAGCTTTGCAAAATAATGGTTTAAAAGATGCTCTAATATTAATGATTAGTGAGTATGAGTCTCTATCTAAACTCTCTGTTGATCTAAAATATGAATGGGGAAATATTGATTTAGATGTTATACAGGAAGATACTATTTTTAGGATTATACAAGAATCTATGACAAATTCTGTTCGTCACGGACATGCTAGTAAAATGAGCATTCACTTTATGAGTGAGGATAACAACATAATAGTTTTGCACGATAATGGAATAGGTTTTGACGACTTACAAATTGGGTATGGCTTGAAACAAATGAGAGAGCGAGTTTCTATTTTAGGTGGTTCTATTCATTTTGAAAATAGGGAAGGATTTTACACTAAAATAGTTTTTCCAAAAATAGGAGGTGAAGTATATGATAAAAGTAATGATTGCAGATGATCAGGCATTAATTAGAGAGTCTTTGCAGATTATTTTATCAGTATATGCTGATATTGATGTTGTATCTGTTGTTGGTGATGGTATCGAAGCTATGGATAACATTATGACTGTAAAACCGGATATAATTTTAATGGATATTAGAATGCCCAGAATGGACGGAGTATTGGCTACAAAAGAAATCAAAAAACGTTTTCCGAATATAAAAATTATAATCTTAACAACATTTGATGACGACGAATTTATTTTTAGTGCTTTAAAATATGGTGCATCTGGCTATTTATTAAAAGGAGTTTCAACAGACGAGTTATATCAAGCCATTCAGACAGTGTATAAAGGCGGAGCTATGATTAATCCTAATATAGCTAGTAAGGTATTTCAATTGTTCTCGCAGATGGCACAGACCAATTTTTCTATTACTGTGAAGGAAGAGAATATTGAAAATATATCACTGACAGAATGGAAAATTATTCAGCAAGTGGCATTTGGAGAATCAAACAAGGAAATTGCCAGTAATCTTTTTTTATCCGAGGGAACAGTGCGCAATTACCTTTCTATCATTCTTTCAAAACTAAATTTGAGAGATAGGACACAGTTAGCCATATGGGCTGTACAAACAGGTGTGACACAAAAGAATTTTTCGAAGGAAATGGATAAATGAAAGTAAAGCAATTGTTTCTAGCGATACTGTTTGTGCTAAGTTGCTTGAGTTTATTTCTTATTTGGGAAAACAAGCAGATAAAGATTATTAGACTGGGTTTTTATTCTGATTCTAGTTGGGGAATTCCTACAGGGAATAACAGCTATGTACTAGATGAGGCTATTAAGAAATTTGAAGAGCTTCATCCAGGGGTTAAAATTGTATATGATTCAGGTATTCCTAAGGAAGAGTATTCTAATTGGATTTCAAGTCAAATTTTAAAAGGTTCTGAACCGGATGTATTTCTATTATCAAGCGATCAATTATCTTTATTTGCATCAAAAGGTATTTTAAAAAACCTAAATTCCTATCTGTCTCAAGAAGATGCCTCTAATTTCTATGATGTATCTTTGCAGGCAGCAAAATATGGAGATGCTTTATACGGTCTTCCATATGAAAGTAATCCCATGTTGATGTGTGTAAATCAAGATTTACTTTTAAAAGAAGGGATTGAAATTCCTAAAGTAGGATGGACACAGAAAGATCTCTATGAGATTAGTAAAAAAGTTACAAAAGATACCGATGGAGATGGAATCGTTGATCAATTTGGGATAACAGGATATAGTTGGAAAGAATCTCTAGCAGCCTTTGGTGTTACTATTTCTGAGAGTGGGATTCCTCGTATAGATTCGTCAGAAATGAAGGATGCTTTATCCTATATAAGAGGATTGAATCAATTAAACGGACGCTACAAAGTAACCTATAAAGATTTTGATGAAGGACATGTGGCCTTTTATCCAATGAGTTTGGCACAATATCGTACATATAAACCTTTTCCTTATCATGTGGCCAAATATACAAATTTTAACTGGACATGTATTTCGTTGCCAACGACTAAGGAAGACATTCGTTCGACTGTAACAGATACTTCCTTATACGTGGTTTCTTCGCGTGCTCGCAATTCAAACCTTGCCGTATCATTTATAGAATTTTTAACAATTAATCGTGAAATTCAACAAAATTTATTTAATAAGGGTCAAGGAAGCTCAGTATTACCAGAGGTAGTAACTAGTTTGAAAAGTGAAGAGTTGATGAAGAAAGGAATGATTGGTCAAAATGCCTTAACGACTACTTCATTGGATTATATAATGAAAAATTCAATTACAACTATTTCAAAAGGAATAGATTCAAAATCATTGGTTGGAATAGAAGAAAGATTAGAAGCATTATCTATGGATGAAAATAACACGGATATTGAAGGTAGTCTTATTAAGTTACAAAAAGAACTAGATATAGGAACCCTTAAATAGATATCAAGATTATTATTTCTTAAATAATAAGAACATGGCAGATGTCTTTATTGACATTTGTCATTTTTTTATTGACATTTATCAATAAACTTTTGTGACATTTAACAATTATAAAGTGAAGATAAGGATGATAGAATGAAATCAATAAAAGGAGGGAAATATGAAGTATTTGATATTAGTCAGTCATGGAGGACTCGCAGAGGGATTGAAATCATCTCTTTCTATGTTTGCTTCGGATAAGGTAGATGATGTCATAGCGATTGGCTTAAAAGATGGAGAAAGTCTTGCAGGTTTTTCTGTAGAGGTCAAGAATGTTATTGCGTCTCTGGATGAAAATGATTCGGTTCTTGTTTTAGCAGATATTGTTGGGGGAAGTCCTTTAACAACTGTTGCAACAGTATTAGAAGAATTTGGAAAATTAGAGAATGCAACTATTTTGGGAGGTATGAACTTAACAATGGCACTTACAGCAGTGGTGATGAAAGACATTCTGACTGGTAGTGAACTTGTTTCTACAATATTAAACGAATCATCATCAGCTCTACAAGAATTTGAAGTCGGATCGGATGATAATCTTAATGAAGAAGACGATATTTAGCTATATCAGGAAAGGGATAAAAAATTATGGTAGTAACATTTGTACGAATTGACGATAGAATGATTCATGGACAAACAGTCACTAGATGGGCAAAAGAACATCCATGTGATGGATTAATTGCAGTAAATGATGCTGCTGCATCTAATAAGGTTTTAATTCAGGCATATAAAGGCGCGTCAGATAAAAAAACATTTGTTTGGACAAAGGAAGCGTTTAAAGAAAAATCATCTAAAGTAACAGAATCAGATAGTAGATATTTTTTGATTACTAAGAATCCAATTGATATGAAAGAAATTTTAGTAGACCAGGGATTTATTCCAGGAGATGTTAAAGAGATTATTGTAGGACCTGCTAACGATAGACCAGGTGCTATCAAGTTGGGAAATAATCAATCAATTACTCAAGAGGAAGCAGTTGCACTAGAAGCAATTGAAAAAGCAGGATATAAAGTTAGATTCCAATTATTACCAGATGTATCTATTGGATATTGGAGTGATTTTAAATCAAAATTTGGATTTTAATAATGAAATAAGGAGACAAAATGATGGAAATTTCTTGGATTCAAGCAGCTCTTTTAGGATTGTTTGCAAGTTTAGCATCGATGCCAGGTATGGGGGGATCCAGTATTGGTAACTATACTTTGGGGCGTCCATTAGTTGGTGGTTTAATTGTAGGTTTAATATTAGGAGATATAACAACAGGGGTAATCGTTGGTGTGGCTTTACAGGTATTATATATTGCCTTAGTGACACCTGGTGGAACTGTATCTGCCGATGTACGGGCAATTTCTTATATCGGAATTCCGTTATCTATCCTATTTGTTCATGCAAATAATATTTCAGGTGAAGTAGCGATTGCAGCAGCAGCAGCGCCAATTGGAGCCGCGGTTGGAACAATTGGAACTGTTTTATTCTATGGTACAGCTACTATGAATTTGCTTTGGCAACACATTGGATGGAAAGCTGTAGAGAAAGGTGATTTTAAGAAGTTATATGCTGTTGATTGGGTATATCCTTGGATTTCACATTTTATCTTTTCTTTCTTACCAACAATGATTATTACAAAATTTGGACCAGATATGGTTGATCTTATGAAATTATATCTTCCGATGGATGGTTTTGTAATGAAGTCTCTATTTACTGTAGGAGCACTCCTTCCATGTGTGGGTATTGCAATACTTTTGAAACAAATTGTTACAAAAGCAACAGACTTTATTCCTTTCTTTGTCGGGTTCACGTTAGCAAAATCTTTAGGCTTGAACTTAGTAGCAAGTGGTGTTGTGTCATTAATTTTTGCAGTAATTTATTATGAATTAGAAGTTATTAAATCTGCCCGTACGACAGCAGTTGTCAGTGATATGGGATTTGATGAAGAGGAGGATATTTAGAATGAGTCGAAAAAAAATATCAAGAAAAACATTGACAAAATCATTTCACCACTGGTTCTATGGACATCTGACATGTTTTTCTCAAGAACATATGCAAACTTTTGGATATTTAACTTCTATGCTTCCAATTGTAGAAGAAATGTATGATACTAAGGAAGAACAAAAAGAAGCTATGCAAACATACACAGCATTCTTTAATACTGAGCCACAGTTGGGTTCTCTAGTAGTTGGGATAACAGCTGGTTTGGAAGAAGCGCGTGCAAATGGAGATGCCGTAGATAGTGAAACCATCAATGGAATGCGAGCTGGTCTAATGGGACCTATTGCAGGTATTGGAGATTCACTTATTGTAGGAACATTAATTCCTGTTCTTTTGGGGATAGCTCTAGGTCTTTCTAAAGGAGGAAATATTTCTGGTGCAATATTCTATATTATTGCATGGAATCTATTAGTCTATCTTGGAATGCGTTTTGCTTATTTTAAAGGATATGAACTTGGAGATAAAGCAGTAGAATTTTTAGTAGGTCCTAAAGGTCAGGCGCTAAGAAAATCAATTAGTGTTGTTGGTGGTATGGTCATAGGAGCTGTTGCAGCAACTTGGGTATCTGTCACTACGGCGCTAGAGCTGAAAAATGGAGATGGAGAAACATTTTTAAACTTACAAGAAAAGATTGATGGTGTTTATCCAGGTCTTTTAACAGCAGGTTTTATCGTTCTATGTTGGTGGCTGATGGCTAAAAAGAAAGTTTCTCCAAATTGGGTGATGCTATTATTGGTAGTTATTGCACTTGTAGGAGTAGCCTTAGGATTTTTCAATCCAGGATTGAAATATTAATAGTATGTAAAAAAGCAACGGTTTATAATCGTTGTTTTTTATATATGCGTAATATAAGGATTTAGAGTTTCGGTATTTTTATAAAAGAATTAACGAAAATGCTAATTCCATAAATCATGTTCGTTAAAATTCTACATTATTAAAGTGCAAAATTAGGATAAAGAAATTTATCTATTCATCCTCAGAAAGTCGGACTTTTTTCTTGACTATTTCTGACCAAGTGATACAATAGAACTATGATTTAGCACTCAGGTATAAAGAGTGCTAATACTATCTATCTCATTATGGAGGAAAACAGATGTTGAAACCATTAGGAGACCGTGTGGTCTTGAAAATCGAAGAAAAAGAACAAACTGTTGGAGGCTTTGTCCTTGCAGGCTCAGCCCAAGAAAAAACCAAAACAGCTCAAGTTGTAGCTACTGGACAAGGTGTTCGTACCTTGAACGGTGACTTGGTAGCTCCAAGTGTTAAGTCTGGAGATCGTGTCTTAGTTGAAGCCCACGCAGGTCTTGATGTCAAAGATGGCGATGAAAAGTACGTCATCGTTGACGAAGCGAACATTTTGGCTATCATTGAAGAATAGAAGGAGAAATTAAGTATGTCAAAAGAAATTAAATTTTCATCAGATGCCCGTTCAGCTATGGTTCGTGGTGTCGATATCCTTGCAGACACTGTTAAAGTAACCTTGGGACCAAAAGGTCGTAATGTCGTTCTTGAAAAATCATTTGGCTCACCATTGATTACCAATGACGGTGTGACCATTGCCAAAGAAATCGAATTGGAAGACCATTTTGAAAATATGGGTGCCAAATTGGTATCAGAAGTAGCTTCTAAAACCAATGATATCGCAGGTGACGGGACTACAACTGCAACTGTTTTGACTCAAGCTATCGTCCGCGAAGGAATCAAAAACGTCACAGCAGGTGCCAATCCAATCGGCATCCGTCGTGGGATTGAAACAGCAGTTGCTGCAGCGGTTGAAGCCTTGAAAAACAATGCCATCCCTGTTGCCAACAAAGAAGCTATCGCTCAGGTTGCAGCCGTATCTTCTCGTTCTGAAAAAGTAGGCGAATACATTTCTGAAGCCATGGAAAAAGTTGGCAAAGACGGAGTCATCACTATCGAAGAGTCACGTGGTATGGAAACAGAGCTTGAAGTCGTAGAAGGAATGCAGTTTGACCGTGGTTACCTTTCACAGTACATGGTGACAGATAGCGAAAAAATGGTGGCTGACCTTGAAAATCCGTATATCTTAATTACCGACAAGAAGATTTCCAATATCCAAGAAATTTTGCCACTCCTCGAAAGTATTCTCCAAAGCAATCGTCCACTTTTGATTATTGCAGATGATGTCGATGGTGAAGCTCTTCCAACTCTTGTATTGAACAAGATTCGTGGAACCTTCAACGTGGTAGCAGTCAAGGCACCTGGCTTTGGTGACCGTCGCAAAGCCATGCTTGAAGATATCGCCATCTTGACAGGTGGAACAGTTATCACAGAAGACCTTGGTCTTGAGTTGAAAGATGCGACAATTGAAGCACTTGGTCAAGCAGCGAGAGTAACTGTGGATAAAGACAGCACTGTTATCGTAGAAGGTGCTGGAAATCCTGAAGCGATTTCTCATCGTGTTGCGGTTATCAAGTCTCAAATCGAAACTACAACTTCTGAATTTGACCGTGAAAAATTGCAAGAACGCTTGGCAAAATTGTCAGGTGGTGTAGCAGTCATCAAGGTCGGAGCTGCAACTGAAACTGAGTTGAAAGAAATGAAACTCCGTATTGAAGATGCCCTCAACGCTACTCGTGCAGCCGTGGAAGAAGGAATTGTTGCTGGTGGTGGAACAGCCCTTGTAAATGTTATCCCTGCCGTAGCTGATTTGGAATTGACAGGAGACGAAGCAACGGGCCGCAATATTGTTCTCCGTGCCTTGGAAGAACCTGTTCGTCAGATTGCGCACAATGCAGGATTTGAAGGATCTATCGTTATCGATCGTTTGAAAAATGCCGAGCTTGGTACAGGTTTCAACGCAGCAACTGGTGAGTGGGTCAATATGATTGATCAAGGGATTATCGATCCAGTTAAGGTTAGTCGTTCTGCCCTTCAAAATGCAGCATCTGTAGCCAGCTTGATTTTGACTACAGAAGCAGTTGTAGCCAATAAACCAGAACCAGTGGCCCCAGCTCCAGCAATGGACCCAAGCATGATGGGTGGGATGATGTAAGCTTTCTGTAGATAGCAACTTATAAAAAACACAAAAGGAGGGAATGCCACCCCTCCTTTTTATGCTATTCACTTCTAAATAGATTTGAGCTCTCCTAATTTATATGATAAAATAAGACTAGAAAAAGGAGAAGAACATGATCGATGTAGAAGAAATTCTGAGCAAGATGAACCCCAATCAGAAGATTAATTATGACCGTGTCATGCAGAAGATGGTACAAGTATGGGAAAAAAATGAGCAACGGCCAACCATTCTCATGCATGTTTGCTGTGCCCCTTGCAGTACCTATACCCTAGAATATTTGACTAAGTATGCAGACGTGACCATTTATTTTGCCAATTCTAATATCCATCCCAAGGCAGAATACCACAAGCGAGCCTATGTTACCAAGAAATTTGTCAGTGATTTTAATGAGCGGACTGGAAATACGGTCCAGTATCTAGAAGCTCCCTACGAACCAAATGAATATCGTAAGTTAGTCAGAGGACTGGAAGAAGAGCCAGAAGGTGGCGACCGTTGCAAGGTTTGCTTTGACTACCGACTGGATAAGACAGCGCAAGTGGCTATGGATTTGGGCTTTGACTACTTTGGCTCAGCCTTGACCATCAGTCCTCATAAGAATTCTCAAACCATTAACAGCATCGGAATCGATGTGCAAAAGATTTATACAACCCACTATCTTCCAAGTGATTTCAAGAAAAATCAAGGCTACAAACGTTCAGTAGAGATGTGTGAAGAGTATGACATCTACCGTCAATGTTATTGTGGATGCGTCTATGCAGCTCAGGCTCAAAATATTGATTTGGTTCAGGTTAAGAAGGACGCCACGGCTTTCTTACTGGATAAGGATGTTGAAAAAGACTATTCTCATATTAAATTTACTGTTACGAAATTAGATATATAAATGAAAACTTACCTCAAGGTAGGTTTTTTGCTAGTAGAAAAGCGATAGATAGAAATTGCTGGACCAATCTTTGAATTTCTAGTCCAAGGCTTGTGAGTCTTCAACAAGCCTTGGACTCTTAAAAAAATGAAGTTTTGCTTAAAAGAGCTTTTTAAATTAAAACGAGCAATTATTAGTTCAAATCTGTTTCAAAAGAAGAACGGATAAATTAATCGATGCTTTGTTTTTGAGTTAGGAAGTTAAGCATGCTAAACTGAGTCGTAGGAATAAATTTCTTTATAGAAATGTGTTACAACTTTGCTATAACGGAATATTCCTTTTTTGCATTTATACAACTTATTTAACACTATCTTTATTCTTGTGATATAATGTCAAATTATAGGGTGGAGGTCATTTAAAATGATTGATAAAGTAATTGAACAATATAAAAGTCATGATAATCTTGATATTCGAGTAGAATTGCATAAGAAGTATTCAAAAAATAAATTGGGATTTAATAATTGGATATTTTCTAACTACCAAATCACTGATGAAGTAAAGGTTCTAGAATTGGGATGTGGTACAGGAGAACTATGGAAAAGTAATAGTGATTCTATAGATAAAATGAAGCAGTTGGTTGTTACAGATTTTTCTAAAGATATGGTAAAATCAACGAAGTCAGTGATTGGAAATAGAGACAATGTCAACTATGAGATAATGGATATTCAAAAGATTTCTTTTGAGAATGAAACTTTTGATATTGTTATTGCTAATATGCTTCTACATCATGTGAATGATATTCCTAAAGCTCTCTCTGAGGTGAATAGGGTCTTAAAAACCGAAGGCATTTTTTACTGTGCTACATTTGGTGAAAATGGAGTTGTAAATTATTTGGCAAATTTATTTAAAGATGAGGTTAATCAAGATTTAGAAAATAAAACGTTTACTTTACAAAATGGTAAAAGGTACCTGAGTAGGTATTTTAACTCTGTCGATACATTACTCTACGATGATGAATTACAGGTAACTAGTATAGATGACCTAGTTAAATACATCCAATCGTTTAAAGGAATTTCAGAAATAGGTTCACTAGAAGAGGAAATAATACGTAAAAGATTGGAAAGTGAGTTTAATAATGGTATGTTGATCATTCCTAAAGAATATGGTATGTTTATCGCTCGAAAAGAAAGTTAAGGGAACGAAATTGTGAAAAATTATGGAGAAGCTTTTCGATATTTTAGAAAATTAAACGGATATTCTTTAGAGTATGCTGCGGCTGATTCTATATCAAAATCTCAACTTTCTAGATTTGAAAGAGGAGAAAATGAAATTTCTCTTTCAACGTTCTTTAAATTATTATCAAATATCAATGTTTCGATAGAGAATTTTTGTAATTACTTAGAACATTATAAAAGATCGGAGCTTGATGATTTTTTGGTTAACTTATCTCCAAATTTTTATAGTTTGAATACTAAAGGATTGGAGGAAATAAAAAATGAGCAACAAAAACTTTTTGAGAAGAGTGGGGAAAAAACTCATAAAATAAATACAATAATGGTCCAGGGATTATTAAATCAGATAGATTGTAATTATGTAGTTAGTAGAGATGATCTAAATTTAGTATATGACTATTTATTTCAGAAAGAACGATGGGAGTCCTATGAGATAACGCTGATTGGTAATTTATATCATCTTTTTGAGATAGATTATATTTACAGGGTCGGAAAAGAAATACTAGAGCGTACACATTATTACGAAAAAATCGGCAAGAATAGAAATTTAGTTGTGTCAGCTTGTTTAAATTTTTGGTTCTGTTGCCTTGAAAATTCACATCTAATATATGCAGACTACTTTGAAATGAAATTAAAGAAATTATTAAAAGATGACACAAAAGTTTTTGAAAAATCTACATTCAAATTTGTAGAAGGATATAAAATATATCTGACTGAATCTAAAGAATCTGGAATTAAACAAATGGACAATGTCATAAAATATTTTGAGTTTATTGAATCTAAAAGTATTGCTTTATATTTTCAAAAACGATTAAATGAGTTGGTAGATTAAATAGCATTTTCTCTGTTGAGATATTGTTTTTAAAATATTGTACTAAATGATTGATGCTATGTGGAAATACAAAAAAATTTTTTTGATACGAAGTTGACCTGTATTTTTTATACTAATCATTTTCGTATTTTTTGTATTAAACGATATAAGTTTGTTGTAAACTTACAAGGAATAAAGACATTAAAAAATAACAGCATATCTATTTGTTTTATACATTTTACGAATTCTGCATAAATCTCTTTCTAGTAATGTGTTGTAACTCTGCTATAATGGACTTATTCCTTTTTGTGTTTACACAATTTATTTTACACTACCAAAAAATAAGGTCAGGATTTTGTTCCTGACCTTTGACAACTTTACCGATTCTTTAGTTCTACATAGCGCTTGTACCAAATGTTGACATAGGCTTCTGAGAAAGGACCTCGTCCATTGTTAATCCAATCAACAAGAATTTTGACATGTTCTTTTAAAATATAGTCCAAGTCATCAGAATAATTCATTTTGCGTTTGTGACGCTCATACTCCTCAACGTCCAAGAGACGTTTCTCTCCATCTGTAAAAATTTTAACATCCAAATCGTAATCAATATACTTCAGTGCTTCTTCATCCAGATAGTAGGGGCTAGCCATATTGCAATAGTAGGAAATTCCATTATCGCGAATCATGGCAATGATATTAAACCAATATTTCTTGTGAAAGTAAACAATAGCCGGTTCTCGAGTGACCCAACGACGACCATCACTTTCGGTAACCAGTGTATGATCGTTGACACCAATAATGGCGTTTTCTGTTGTTTTTAGTACCATGGTGTCCCGCCAAGTTCGGTGGAGACTCCCATCATGCTTATAACTTTGAATTGTAATAAAGTCGCCTTCTTTTGGAAGCTTCATAACTAACCAACTTTCTACAATTTATAAGTTTATCGTTTACTATTGTACCATAAAATTACCTAAAATCTGTGAATTTTACATGAAAATATTAAAGATATTCTCTGAGAGCGCTTGCTATATCCGAAAAATCGTAGCCTTTTCGTGCTAAAACTTGAGTTAAACGCTGTTTAAGTTCGTATCCTTCATATTTTCGGGCATACTTAGCATATTGCTTATCGAGTTCCTTGAAGATGAGTTCCTGAGTCGTTTCTTGGTCAACTTGACTATCCAACTGGTCAAAGGCACTTTTAGCATCAGAATAGGAAAAACCCTTGTTGGTCATATTCTGGATAATCTTATCTTGCAAGGCACGAGCTGGAAGTTTTCCTTCATATTTTTTCAATAGTTTATTAGCTACACGTTGAGCAACTTCAGAAAAATCAAATTTTTTCAAGTTCTCTTCTATAGTAGATTTTGGAACCCCTTTTTGTGTTAGTTTCTGAATCAATACATAAGGTCCCTTGTCTCCTGAAAGCTGATTGGCGTTGATGATAGCATAAGCGTACTGACCATCATTAATCCAATTATCTTCTTTAAGATTAGCAATGACTTGAGAAACTACGTTTTCATTAATATCGTATTTTTTCAGATATTCTCTGACTTCTTTTTCAGTGCGCGCTTTAAAGGATAGGTGGTAGAGAGCTAGATTCTTACCGTAAGAAAATTGAGCAAAGTCCTGAATCTCTTTCAATTCTTCTTCACTTATCACCTTATCTCTTGATAACATGAAGCGAACAATAGTATCTTCAGTAATGTAGCATTTGTCGCCATTATCAAGCTCCATCAGATAGAGTCTTTTTTTCTTTTCAAGTTTTGTGATTTTCATAGTTCTATTATAACTCAAAATGTGATAAGATAGGGGTATGAATCTGAAAGTGAAACAAAAAATACCGTTAAAAATCAAGCGCATGGGAATTAATGGTGAGGGAATCGGCTTTTACCAAAAAACATTAGTCTTTGTACCTGGAGCTCTCAAAGGAGAAGATATCTATTGTCAGATTACTTCTATTAAACGCAACTTTGTTGAAGCAAAATTACTAAAGGTCAACAAGAAGTCTAAATTTCGAGTTGTGCCAGCTTGTACTATCTATAATGAATGTGGTGGTTGCCAAATCATGCACTTACATTATGATAAACAATTGGAGTTCAAGACAGACCTACTTCACCAAGCACTGAAAAAATTCGCCCCTGCAGGATATGAAAATTATGAAATCCGCCCGACGATTGGTATGCAGGAACCCAAGTACTATCGTGCTAAGTTACAATTTCAGACTCGAAAATTTAAAAATCAGGTCAAGGCGGGCTTATATGCACAAAACTCTCATTATTTGGTAGAGTTGAAAGACTGCCTAGTACAAGATAAGGAAACCCAAGTGATTGCTAATCGCCTAGCAGAATTGCTTACTTATCATCAGATTCCAATCACTGATGAGAGAAAAGTTCTAGGTGTTAGAACTATAATGGTTCGACGAGCAAGAAAGACTGGACAGGTTCAGATTATTATTGTTACAAATCGTCAGCTTGATTTAACCCAACTAGTAAAAGACTTAGTTAAAGATTTCCCAGAAGTTGTGACAGTAGCTGTGAATACAAATACAGCTAAAACCAGTGAAATTTATGGTGAAAAGACAGAGATTATCTGGGGACAAGAGAGTATTCAAGAAGGTGTACTCGATTATGAATTTTCACTATCTCCTCGAGCTTTCTATCAACTAAATCCTGAACAAACAGAAGTTCTTTATAACGAGGCGGTAAAAGCCTTGGATGTTAATAAAGAAGACCATTTGATTGACGCTTATTGTGGAGTTGGAACGATTGGTTTTGCCTTTGCAAAGAAAGTAAAAACACTCAGAGGTATGGATATTATTCCAGAAGCTATTGAAGATGCCAAGCGAAATGCTAAAAGAATGGGATTTGACAATACTCATTACGAAGCTGGAACGGCAGAAGAGATTATTCCTCGCTGGTATAAGGAAGGCTACCGAGCAGATGCTTTAATTGTTGACCCTCCACGTACAGGTCTGGATGATAAGTTATTAGATACTATTCTTACTTATGTACCAGAAAAAATGGTTTATATTTCTTGTAATGTTTCGACCTTGGCTCGTGATTTAGTGCGCTTAGTAGAAGTCTATGATCTTCATTATATCCAGTCGGTCGATATGTTCCCACACACAGCTCGAACGGAAGCAGTTGTAAAATTAATTAAAAAAGTTTAAAAAGTAGTTGACAAAGTTTGAAAAGTCGGTATAATAGTAAGAGTTGAAAATAACAACTCTGGTCCGTTGGTCAAGGGGTTAAGACACCGCCTTTTCACGGCGGTAACACGGGTTCGAATCCCGTACGGACTATGGTGTATTGTGGTTGAAGCACTTGATGAAAAAAGTTAAAAAAGTTTCAAAAAAGTGTTGACAAGCGAAAGCGACTGTGATATACTAATATAGTTGTCACTTGAGAGAAGTGAGTGACAAAGACCTTT